>CAYVSR010000335.1:0-3782 GCA_964453125.1 uncultured Phycisphaeraceae bacterium
AGCCCCCGCCCGACGGCGCCATGGTGTAGACCTTCTTCGCCTTGACGGCGACCTGCGCTGCGGCGCCCGCCGAGCACGCGAGCAGCGCCGCGAGCGGGAGCGCGAGGGATCGGGCGAAGCGGGGCATCAGTGTTCTCCTCCGTCGTCGTGTTCTTCTTCGTCGAAGCAGCAGAAGTAGGGCGTCTGGTCGTGCCCGGCGCCGTAGCCGCCGGTGGCGTACAGGCGGTCCTTCGGGTCGTCGCGGTCGTAGCGCTTGACACCCTCGACCCAGGTCTGCAGCACCTTGGTGTACGTGCTGAACGGGTCGCCCGAGAGCATCACGAAGTCCGCGTCCTTGCCCGCCTCCAGCGTGCCCACGCGCTGGCCGAGGTCGAGGATCTCGGCGCCGTTGATCGTCAGCGCCTTGAGCGCCCCCTCGCGGCTCATCCCCGCGCGCACGGCCATGGCGGCGCAGCGGGTGAAGAACCGCGAGTCGTTGATCCAGTCGTCGGTGTGGATGGCGACCTTCACGCCCGCCTTCTCAAGAATGCCGCCGGTCTCGGCGCGCTTCTCGGACGCCTCGAGCTTCCCGCCCGGGCTGTCGACCAGGATGATCGAGCACGGGACGCCGGCTTTCGCGATCTCGTCGGCCACCTTCCACGCCTCGCTGGTGTGGTGCAGCACCACGCGGAAGCCGAACTCCTTCGACAGACGGATCACGGTCATGATGTCGTCGGCCCGGTGCGTGTGATGGTGCACCATGCGCTTGCCATCGAGCACCTCGAGCAGCGCCTCGTTGCCCAGGTCGCGCGAGGGCTTCTTGTCCGAGTCCTCGGGCAGTTTCGCAAGTTTGTCGCGGTATTCCTGGGCCTTCACGAAACGCTCGCGGACCATCGCGGCGCTCTTGCCCCGCGTGCCCGAGAACGGCGGCGCCCGCAGCGAGTTCGTGCCGTTGGCCATCTTCATGCCGCCCATGGGCTTGTCGCCCTCCGTGCGGTACATCATGCCCTCGATGGTCTTCGCGTCGCGCAGCTTCACGTAGATCGTCTGGCCGGACATCAGGTGCCCCGAGCCGGGCATGATGTTGAGCGTGGTGAGGCCGCCGGCGAGCGCCCGCTTGAAGCCCGAGTCGAGGGCGTTGAGCGAGTCGTAGATGCGGATCTCGGGCTGGATGGTCGCGGACGAATCGGCGCCCGCGATGCCGCCGATGTGCGAGTGCGTGTCCACCAGCCCGGGGGTGATGGTCTTGCCGGTGGCGTCGATCTTCTGCGCATCGGCCGGCACAGCGACGACCGCGCCCACCGCGACGATCTTGCCCCCCTGCACCACCAGCGTGCCGTTCTCGATCGGCGCCCCGGACACGGGCAGGATGCGGGCGCCGGTGAAGGCGACCGGTTTCTCCTGCGCGGGCAGCGGGTGCGAGAGGGCGAGCGCGACGAACGCAAGGATCGGCAGTCGCATGCGGCGAGTCTCCGTGGCGCGACCGGGCCGCGCGAAGCGGATGCTACCAGCCACGCCGCCATGCGAGACGCGGCGGTCGCTCCCGCCTCCCTCTCCCATCGTTTCGATGGGAGAGGCGCAGGAGAGGGCTCCACCCCTACACGTTCTCCTCGCCTCGCAGGTCATCGGTCCGCGAGCGCTGAGGATTCGCGCGGGCACACCCTTCCTCTCCCCCGGCCCGCCCTTGGGCGCTCCACACCCGAATACACTCCGCCCATGCCTCCGCCGGCCTCCCGACACGTCGCCCGAATCGGATCCCGCGCTTGAGCGCCCTCGCGCGAGACACAGCGGGCGTCGGGACGGCCGCCGTCATGGACGTCGTCAAGCGCCACTGGGGCTTCGACGCCCTCCGACCGCTTCAGGCCGAGGCCATCCGCGCCGAACTCGAGGGGCGCGACTCCCTCGTTGTCATGCCCACCGGCGGCGGCAAGTCGTTGTGCTACCAGGCCCCCGCGATCGCCAGCGGGCGCCTCACCGTCGTCGTCTCGCCGCTCATCGCCCTCATGAAAGACCAGGTGGACGCCCTCCGACTCATGGGCTGCCCCGCCGCGGCGCTGCACTCGCACGTCTCGCCCGACGACGCCGCCGAAACCCGGCGCGCCGTGACCGACGGCGACGTGCGCCTGCTCTTCGTCGCGCCCGAGCGCCTGCTGTCCGATGGCTTCCTCGGCTGGCTGCGCGGGATCAAGGGGAGCAGCGCGGTGGGGGGGATCGCGATCGACGAGGCCCACTGCATCAGCCAGTGGGGGCACGATTTCCGGCCCGAATACCGCCGGTTGTCCGAACTCCGCTCGCGATTCCCCGGCGTGGCGCTGCACGCGTACACCGCCACCGCCACGCCGCGGGTGCGAGAGGACATCGTCGCGCAGCTCGCCCTGCGCGCGCCCGCCGTGCTGGTGGGCCGGTTCGACCGCCCGAACCTGACGTACCGCGCCCTGCCGCGCCGGGCGCTCGTCGAGCAGGTCGAAGACGTCCTGCGCCGCCACCAGGACCGCGCGGCGATCATCTACTGCATCAGCCGCAACGACACCGAGAGCCTCGCGGAGTCGCTGCGCAACCTGCCTGGCTCGCGCGCCATCGACGCCCGCGCCTACCACGCCGGCATGACCGCCCACGAGCGCACCCGCGTGCAGACCCGCTTCAAGACCGAGCGCCTCAACGTCGTCGTCGCCACCGTGGCCTTCGGCATGGGCATCGACCGGGGCGACGTGCGCTGCGTCATCCACGCCGCGATGCCCAAGACCGTCGAGCACTACCAGCAGGAGACCGGGCGCGCCGGGCGCGACGGCCTCGCGGCGGAGTGCGTGCTCTTCCACTCCCCCTCCGACGGCGCCCGCTGGCGCCGCCTGCTCGAACGCGCGGCGGACGAGTCCGGCGCGACGCGCGAATCCGTCGCGGCCCAGCTCGAACTGCTCTCGCACATGCAGCGGTTCTGTTCAGCCGGAACCTGCCGCCACGCGGCGTTGAGCGAGTATTTCGGCCAGACCTACGAGCCCCCCGCCGAAGGAGCCGCAGAAGCAAACGCCGAACGCGCCTCCGAGACCGCCTCCAAGAGCGCCGCCGAAAGAGCCGCGTTCGGAAGAACGCGGCCCTCGACCGACGCCTCATCCCCTCCCGCGCCCGCACCAATCTCCGGCGCGAACTGCGCCGCCTGCGACTCCTGCCTCGGCGAACTCGCCAGCGTGCCCGAGGCCCAGCGCGTCGCCCAGATGATCCTCTCCTGCGTCGCCCGCGCGAAGGGTTCCTACGGCGCCGCGCACATCGCGGACATCCTCCGCGGCCGCGCCACCAAGCGCGTCGCCGAGCGCGGCCACGCCGCGCTCAGCACCTTCGGCCTGCTCGCAGGGACGCGGCGCGAGGCCGTGCTGGGGTACATCGATCAACTGATCGACACGGGCGCCCTCGACCGCGACGGGGGCGAGCAGGGGCGCTACCCCACCCTCCGCCTCAACGCCGCATCGTGGGACATCATGCGCGGCGCTCGCGAGGTCTCGCTCGTCGAGGCCGCGCAGACCGGGCCGGACAAGCCCGAGCGCCCCGCTCGGCGTGCCGATGCGCTCGCCTCGCTCGACGAGGCGGAACTCGCGCTGTTCGAGTCGCTGCGCGCCCTGCGCCGCCAGATCGCCGAGGAGCGCGCCGTGCCGCCGTACATCGTCTTCGGCGACGCCCCGCTGATCGAGATGGCCCGCGTGCGCCCCGGCAGCGACCGCTCGTTCGTGACCATCAAGGGCGTGGGCCAGGCGAAGGTGACGGAGTTCGGCGAGCGCTTCGTGGACCACATCCGATCGCACTGCCGCGAGCAC
>CAYVSR010000336.1:0-3762 GCA_964453125.1 uncultured Phycisphaeraceae bacterium
GCTGCGAGAATTGGGCCGCTGTTCCGGGCGCCGATTGCTGGACGCCCTGTCGCGCCGCGGCGAGACCAGAGAGGGACATGACCAACCCCGAGAGCAGCAGCGCGCGAGCGTGGCGACGATTCATGAGGGCCCTTTCCAGCGGTGTGCCCGGGTCGCGAGGCCCGCCGCGGACGCGCGGCGGGGAAGGCGAGGCACGATACCGACTCCCCACCGGCCTTCCGGTTCCGCGCGCGCCCGATCTACACTGCCCGCGAAGCGCCCCGGTGGGGTGGCAGAGTGGTCGAATGCGCCGGTCTTGAAAACCGGTGGACCCGTCAGGGTCCCGGGGGTTCGAATCCCCCCCCCACCGCTTCTGATTCTCGGGCGCCGCGCGCTCCGCCTCCCTTGCCCGCACGCCGCTCGAACAGGTTGCCGCTCACGTCGAGCGTGACAGGCGAGGGCTCGCCGACGATCTTCGGGTCCGGCGCGCAGGCGACCGCCTCGTCCTTCTCGTCGTAGGGCAGCAGGTGGAGGACGTGGCGCATCGCGTTGAGGCGGGCGCGCTCCTTGTCGTCGCTCCGGACGACCGTCCAGGGGCAGGCCGGCTTGTGCGAGTAGAAGAACATCACGTCGCGGGCGCGGGTGTACTCGTCCCAGCGGGCCGACGCCTCCTCGTCGATCGGGCTGAGTTTCCAACGCTTGAGCGGGTCCTCGCGCCGGGCCTCGATGCGCCGGCGCTGCTCGTCTCGCCCCACGGCGAGCCAGAACTTCACGATGTGCACCCCGCTCTCGCAGATCGACGCCTCCAGCGGCGCCACCTGCTGCAGAAACTGGAGGTACTCGCCCACGGTGCAGAAGCCGAAGACGGCCTCGACCCCCGCGCGGTTGTACCAGGAGCGGTCGAAGAACACGACCTCGCCGCGCGTGGGCAAGTGCCGGATGTAGCGCTGGAAATACCACTGCCCGACCTCGGTCTCGTTGGGCTTCTGGAGCGCGACCACGCGGGCGCCGCGCGGGTTCAGGTGCTCGGTGAAACGAGCGATCGTGCCCCCCTTCCCCGCGCCGTCGCGACCCTCGAACACTATCGCCAGGCGCTCGCCCGTCGCCTTGAGCCAGCGCTGCATCTTGAGGAGTTCGATCTGGAGCGCGCGCAGTTCTCGCTCGTACTCCTTGGTGGGCATCTTCTCGTCGTACGGGAACGCCGAATCCTCGAACTGCTCGCCGGAGGCCGGCGCCGCGGCGATGCGCACCGTGCTCCGGCCTATCGCGGCGCGCTCCACCGTGCCGTTGCGCCGGGCGTCCCGGCCCTTGTTCTTCTTCGCGCCCACCATCGGCCTCCTCTCGGGCCCCCGCGATCGAGTCAGGATAGGCGCCCGCGCTCCACCGCCCCGGCGCGCGCACGCATCCCTCGCCCCGGGCGCGCCGCCCTGCAATACTCCCCGCGTGGACGACGCCACGTTCGTTCGAATCGCCAAGGCGCTCGCGGACCCCACGCGCGCCGCGATCGTGCGCGCCCTGCGCGAGTCGGGCCCGCTCAACTGCTCGCAGGTGTGCGCCATGTTCCCCCAGTCGCAGCCCACGATCTCGCACCACCTCCGCACGCTGCACGACGCGGGCGTGCTCGGCGCACGCAAGCAGGGCGTCTTCCACGTGCTCTCGCTGCGCGAGGCCACGCTCCGATCCTTCGCCAGGAGCCTCGGCGCCGGCGCGCGGTCGAAGGCCGCCGGCACGCCTCGGCCCGCGAAGGCGCGCCCCGGCGCGGCGCCCGCGAAGAAGACTCGCGCCCGGAGCGCCTGAGAGTGTCGTTCAGTACCGCTCGTCGATCACCCGGCGCCAGTCGTCCACCGACTGCACCGCGATAAACCCGCGGCGCACCGCGTCCGCGTCCGGGTGGTGGGCGGCGAACCGGATGCCGAACTTCCGCATGTGCCGGCTCGCGACGCCGTCGCCCATCACGCGCTCGGCCAAGGCGTAGTGGTCGAGCAGCACTGCCCGCTGCTCGGCGATCGTCGGCGGACGCAGCGCCTCGAGCGACGCGGCCTCGTCGCGCGCCGCCATCATCTCCCGCGCCTGCCGGAACACCCACGGGTTGCCGATGCACCCGCGCGCCACGCTCACCGCGTGCACGCCCGTGTAGGCGATCATGCGGAAGATCTCGCGCGCGTCCCACACGTCGCCCGAGCCGAACACCAGCGCGTCCGGGCGGGCGCGCACCAGGTCGCGCAGGAACGTCCAGCGCGAGGGGCCGACGTACTTCTGCTCGACCGTGCGCCCGTGCACCGTGGCCCAGGCGTAGCCCAGCTCGAATGCGCCGTCGAAGATGCGGTAGAAGTTTCGCTCGGCCTCGGGCGAGTCGTCCGTCCCGCGCCGGATCTTGAGCGTCACGGGCGCGGCGCCCCCCACCGCGTCGCGCACCGCGCGAAGAATCTCGATCGCTCCGTCGGGCTCGCGCATCCAGTGCCCGCCGCGCGCCTTGTGCGCGATCTTCTTCACCGGGCACGCGAGGTTCACGTCGATCGACGCGAAGGTGGCTCGCTCGGGCGCCGCGCGCGCCGGGCCGCGCCGGCCCGCCTCGCCCGGCGCCAGCGCCATCCGCCGGTACTCGCGCTCCGACCGCGCGCCCTGCTCGAGCATCTTCACCGCGGCGGCGGCCATCGTGTCGGGGTCCGCGCCCATGATCTGCCCGACGAGCGGGTGGTCGTCGGCGCCGCCGGGGATGTTGTCCTCGATCTCGCCCAGGTCCGCCTTCGCGAAGCCGCGCCCGCCGGCGAGCAGGGTGCGGTCCAGCAGCGCCTCGGTGACGCACAGCGGGCAGCCCTGCCGGCGCGCCACCAGGCGCATCGCCGCGTCGGAATAGCCGCAGAGGCCCGCCTGAAAGAAGGGCGCGTCGAACCCGGGCACGAGCGCCGGGAGGCGCGGGTCCACCCCGCGCGCGCCGATCTCTCGCGCCGCGGCCAAGGGGTCGATCAACTCCGCGCCCGGCGCGAAGGCCGGCGACGGGCCTGTCGCGTTGCCGCCGTCGCAGCCCGCGATGGGCGCAACCTCGGGACGCACCATGGTGTTGCCGACGACGCCCATCCCGGCGACTATAGACCCATGCCCACCGCCCACCGACTCGCCCGGATCGGCCTCGCGCTCGCCTGCGCCGGCGCGTGCGCGACCGGGCCGCTCGCGTGCTCGGGCTCCGGTGTTTCCGATTACGCGCAGGCCTATCCCGAACGCAAGCGCGTGGCGCCGACCCTCGACATCCAGGTCGTGCGCGAATCGACGCACGTGCGCCTGACGAACTCGACCTCGCGGTCGTTCCCACGCTGCAATCTGTGGCTGAACCAGTGGTACGTGCGCCCCATCAAGGGCTTCGCCGTCGGCGAATCGCTCCACCTGGCGCTCAGCGAGTTCGTCGACGTGCACTCGGAGGCCTACCGCGGCGGCGGGTTCTTCGCCACGCGCGCCCCCGACCGCCTCGTCAGCGCGCACCTCGAACTCGACGACGAGATGCTCCCGCTCGTCGTGGCGCACATCCGTGAAGACTGACCCCGGACCCGGCGCGGTCCTCGCGCGGTGTTCGGGCGAGCCACAGGCGCATCGCCACACCATCGCGGCTCACTCACGCGCGCGTTCTGACCGCTCAGAGAACGAAAAATCCACCGTACCGGGGGAGATACGGTGGATAGGAGGGAAGAAACACGTCACCTGCACTATACCAGACGCCCGGGCAACATGCGAGACCAACCCCGAAATTCCTCTCGGTCCTACCAAATTACGAACAAATCGCCCGCTGAT
>CAYVSR010000337.1:0-3759 GCA_964453125.1 uncultured Phycisphaeraceae bacterium
GCCCGCCCTCCATCTCGTGGTCCATCGCCTTGCCGATGTCGTGCAGGAACCCGCAGCGCCGAGCGATCTCGCCGTTCAGGCCCAGCTGGTCCGCGATCAACTGGCACACGAACGCCACCTCCACGCTGTGCCGCAATATGTTCTGCCCGTACGACGTCCGGAAGTGCAGCTTGCCCATCGCCTCCCGGATCTTCGGGTGCACGGACCGCAGGTTCACCTCCGTCACCGAGTCGCGCCCCAGTTTCGCGATCCGCTCGCCCATGTCTTTCCGAACCTGCTCCACCACCTCCTCGACGCGCGAGGGGTGCACGCGCCCGTCCGCCACCAGTTTCTGCAGCGCCTCCACCGCGATCGCCTGGCGCACCTTGTCGAAGCACGACACCGCGATGACGCCGGGCGTGTCGTCCACCAGGATGTCCACCCCCGTCGCCTTCTCGATCGCCCGGATGTTCCGCCCCTCGCGCCCGATGATCCGTCCCTTCATGTCGTCCGAAGGGATCTCCACCGTGCGCACCGTCGACTCCGCCGTGTGCTCGCTGGCGTAGCGCTGGATGGCCATCAGCGTGATCTCGCGCGCCTTCTCCTTCGCCTCGGTCTGGGCGTCGTCCGTCACCTTGCGCACGATGCGCGCCGCCTCCAGGCGTGCCTCTTCCTCCACGCGGCGCAGCAGCGTCTCGCGCGCCTGCTCCTCCGTCATGTCCGCGATGCGCAGCAGCTCGTCCTTCTGCCGGCGCAGCACGTCCTCGACCTCGCCCTCGCGCTGCGTCAGGCGCTGCTCCTTCGCCAGCGCCGCCTCCGTCGCCTTCGTCAGCCCCTCCTCCTTCGACGCCAGCGACTCCAGCTTCCGGTCGATCAGGTCCTCGCGCTTCTTGAGGCGCTGCTCGTCCTCGCGCAGGTCCGCCCGCTTCTTCCGCTCCTCCTCCTCGAACGCCTGGCGCTGCGACGCCTGGCGCTTCTCCGACTCCAGCGCCGCCTTCTGCGCCGCGGCGTCCGCCTCGGCCCGGGCGGTCCGCACCACCTGCTCCGCCTCGCTCTTGGCCTGACGCA
This sequence comes from uncultured Phycisphaeraceae bacterium, assembly GCA_964453125.1. GTDB lineage: Bacteria > Planctomycetota > Phycisphaerae > Phycisphaerales > UBA1924 > CAYVSR01. The sequence continues at coordinate 1,048 of CAYVSR010000337.1, forward strand.
GCGTCTGCCCGGTCAGCGCCCGAACGACCACGAACCCCACCGCCGCGCCGACGATCAGCGCGACGCCGCCCACCAGGGCGAGGGTCGTGGTGTCCGTCGCCCCGAGCGTCGCCCATGCCGGCCCGGGGCTCGCGAGCGTCACGATGTCGAGCAGTCGCTGGTCCATGCGCCGTCCCTTCCCGCCGAACCGACGGACATCGGGCCGCGGGCGCGCGCGATCTCCCGCGCGCGAGGCGGCCCCGCGAGACGAACGCGACCCCTCGCGCGGGCCCCATCGGCCCGCGCGCGACGCACACCGAGATCAATCCGAACCGCGCAGCCCCCAACGACGTCGCCCGCACGGGCGCGGCCACGCCGCGCGGCGTGCGCCGCCCGGTTCGGGCCTCCCGTCGCATCGTCTGTTCATCACCACTCGAATCGCCAAGCAAGCAAATGGGGCGGTCTGGTCGGATCAATCTATTCGCGCCGCCTCGCGCCACAACCTGGGTGGCGCTGCGACGCGGACCCGCGCGCACGCGCGTAACGAGCGTGCCACGCGGCGGTCTGGAACGGCCGGGGCGAGCAGGCTCGCCGGGCCGGGGAATCGCGCCGACGTCCGCGTCGGCGTTCAATACACCATCACTGTACCGGCGCGCGCCCCGCCCGACCATCCCCGCGCGCACCCGTCCGACGCCCGAACGACTCCCGCGCCAAGCGCGCCCGCCCGCCTCCGCGGCGTACCATCCGCCCCGATGCCCGTCGTGCTCCGCTGGCTCCTGCGCCTCGGCCCCACCAACCCCATCGTCGTCCGCCTCGTCCAGGGCGGCTCCCGGCGGACGCGCCACCTCTACATCCGCACCGGCTACCTCGCGGCGCTCATCGCCGTGCTGCTGTGGTCGCTGCTCCTCGGCGCCGGGCAGGGCAACCTGTCGTACCGCGAACTCGCCGCCGCCGGCGCCCAGGCGTTCGAGTACGTCGCGTACCTCCAGATCGGGCTGATCTGCATCCTCGCGCCGGTGTTCATGGCCGGGGCGATCGCGCAGGAGGCCAGCCCGCGCACGTGGGACATCCTGCTCACCACGCCCCTCTCGCCGGCGCAGATCGTGCTCGGCAACCTGCTGGGCCGGCTCTTCTTCGTCGCGGCGCTGCTGTTCTCGTCGCTGCCCCTCTTCGCCATCACGCAGTACTTCGGCGGCGTGCCCGGGCGCTCGATTTTCGCGTCGTACGCCATCGCGGTGTGCGCGGCGCTGCTGGTGGGCGCCATCGCCATCTCGCTCTCCGTCTCGCGCCTCGCGGGCAAGCGCGCGTTCTTCGCATTCTATGTCGCCGTCGTGTCGTACCTCGCGGCGACGTGGTCCATCGACCTCTCGCTGCGCCCGATCTACAACGGGGTGACCCCCCTCACCGCGACCAACCCCTTCCTCGCGCTCGAGGCGATGCTCAACCCCACCGCCTACCCGCGCCCCGCGCCCGACGTGCTGGGCACGATGGGCTGGCTCGAACGCCTGTGGCTCGGCTCGCCCGGCCTCTCGTGGTGCCTCGCGTCGTCGCTCGTCAGCATCGCGCTGATCTGCGCGGGCGCGCTCGCCGTGCGGTTCATCGGGGCGACGGAAGTGCGCGGCCCGCGCGCGCTGTTCCGCCGTGGAAAGACCGGGCCCGACGGCGAGCGCCACCGCGGGCCGCGCACCGTGTGGCACAACCCCATCGCCTGGGGCGAGGCCGCGGCACGCGCCGGCTCCCTCCCCAAGCGCCTCGCGCGCTGGTCCTTCCTCGCGCTTGGGGCGCTGTGGGGGCTGGGCATCGTCGCGGCGTTCCACGGCGGGATGACTCCCGCGCGATTCCAGTTCGCGCTGCTCGCCACCGTGTGGGCCGAACTCGCGGTCATCACGCTCGTGGCCATCAACCTCGCCGCCACCGCCGTCTCGCGCGAGCGTGAGGACGGCACGCTCGACCTGCTGCTCACCACGCCGATCACTGCGAGCGCGTACATCCGCGGCAAACTGCGCGGGCTGGTCACGTTCCTCGCGCCGCTGCTCGCCGTGCCGCTGGGCACGCTGGCCATCGCCGGGCTGTACGTCGCGCTGGGTGGCTTCGGACGCACGGGCGGTGTCGACATCACCACGCTCGCGAGCACCGCGCGCGTCACCGTGCCTGTGACGCTGCCCGAGGCGGGCCTCGTGCTCCCGCTGGTCGTCATCCCCTTCATCGCGTTCACGGTGGTGGTGGGGGTGCAGTGGTCGATCCGGAGCAAGGGCACGATCTCGTCGGTCGTCGGCGCCGTGGGCATCGTGGGCGTGGTCGCCGGGGTGGTGACGCTCTGCGGCTGGCAGATGGGCCCGAGCGTGGAGTTCGTCGGCCCGCTGACGGGCGCGATGAGCCCCGCCTCGCTGCTGTTCGCGCTGGTGGACCCCGCGAGCGGCGCCGGGAAGACCGTTGCGGGGCAGGGCCTCGGCGCCGCGCGCATCGCGCTGGCCATCGGCGCCCTCACCGCCGGCGGCGTGTACTGCGCCGTGGTCTACGCCATGCACTCGAGCATGGTCCGCCGGTTCGACATGACGGTGCGCCAACTGGCGGGGGCGAAGTAGGGGGTCGGGGTCGGGTTCGTTCGTGGAGCGGGCGGCGTGCGCGCGGAAGAGGAGCGCGGTGGCGGCTTTGCGCGCGGTCTCGGGCTCGGTGAGGAGGTTGGCGCGGGCGAGGGAGGAGAGCGCATCGAGCGCGGCGGCGGTGGACTGG
>CAYVSR010000338.1:0-3159 GCA_964453125.1 uncultured Phycisphaeraceae bacterium
CCGGCGCCGAGGCCGCCCTCGCCGTCGCCAAGCCCGAGGACGCGGCCGTCAAGGACGCCCCGAAGGACACCAAGCCGGGCAAGTACGTCGTGAAGCCCGGCGACACGCTCGCGGGCGTGGCACGCAAGACGCTGGGCGCCGAGAAGCGCTGGGAAGAGATCCTGGCGCTCAACAGCGGCCGCATCCAAGACCCCGACTCACTTTCCGTCGGCACCGAACTCCGACTCCCGCAGCGCTGATCGCTCGGACTCGCCATGCACCCCTCGGGCGGACTGGTCGCGAAGCTCGCCGCGCTGGTCCTCGCGACCGCGCTGACCGCCGCCGCGCTCCTCGCGGTGCGCCAGCGGCGCGTCATGGCCGCCAATGACCTGATCGAGGCCCATCGGCGGATCGTGATGCACGAGCGATCCCTCCGGCAGATCCGCGCCGACATCGGCACGATGATCGCCCCCGCGCGTGTTGAGACGCTCGCCGGCGCTCTCGGACCGATGCGGACCATCCCGCCCGCGCTGCATGACTCGCAGGAGCGGGGCGCCGCCGAGCGAGCCCTCGCGAAGGCGGGCAAGGCCACGCCGCCCCAGGCAAGACGAACAACCAAGGCGCCCGTGCCCGATCCCAAGGCGGCGCCCGGGACCCTCTCACTGCATCAGGAAGCACAGGTCCCCACAGACGATGGAGGCGAAAGCCCGCGGTGACGCACGACCCATCCAGCGCGCCGGCGGAGCCGTCGCACGCCAGACGACACGTCCCCTCGCGGGCGAACGCCGTCGCCACGCTGCTGGTCGCGGGCGTCTCGCTGGCGATGCTTGTGCTCGTCGCACGCGTCGCCCAGTTGCAGGTGGCCCCCGGCGAACGCCTCCAGACGTTCATCCAGGGGCGCGTCAGCAACGCGCCGGAGATGGCCCGGCGCGGCGACGTGCTGGACCGTCGCGGCAGGCCGCTGGCGATGACCCGCGTCGGCCAACAGGTGTTCGTAGACCCCGTCGCGTTCCCCGAAAAAGACCGCGAGGCCGCGCTCGCCCGCCTCGCCCGCGCCACGGGGCTTTCCATGGCCCAGATTGGCGAGGCGCTCTATCCCAAGATCGCGGAGAACGAGCGACGCAAAGAGGCCGGCGAGCCGCCGCACCGCTACGTCCGCCTCACCGGCGTGCTCAACGACGCGACGCTCGAGGCGGTGAAGGCCGCCAAGATCGCCGGGGTGCACCTCGAAGACGTCAGCGTGCGCGAGGGCCCTGGGTCGGACCTCGGCGCGGCGCTCGTCGGGCGCGTCGGCGCGGATCACGCCGGCCAGTTCGGCGCCGAGCGCCGCTTTGACAAGTCCCTCGACGGCGCGGACGGCGCCATGCGATACGTCCGCGACGCGCGCGGCAGGCCCCTGTGGCTCGAGCCCGCGGGCTACACCCCGCCCCAGTCGGGCGCCGACATCCGGCTCAGCATCGACGCCCGAATGCAGGAGATCGCCGAGGCCGAACTGCGCCGCGGCGTCGAAGAGGCCGACGCGCAGGGCGGGCGACTCGTGATGGTGGACCCGACGACGGGCGAGGTCCTCGCCACCGCCGACTACATCCGCGAGATGGGGTCGAGCGTCACGCCGTGGAAGAAGCGGGCCGCGGCGAATTCGTCGAGCCGGCGCTCGGTCATCCCGCCCGATCCGAACCGCTCGATCGCCCCCGCGGCGGGGCGCAACCGCTGCTTCACCGACCTGTACGAGCCCGGGTCGTCGTTCAAGCCCATCGCGTGGTCGACGCTCACCGCGGCAAGCGCCGCGAGGCTCGACGAGGTGTTCGTCACCGGCGGGCGGGCGTGGACGACGTTCTACGGCAGACCGATCCACGACACGCACCCCAAGGATGCGCAGACGTGGAAGGAAGCGCTGGTCAACTCGTCAAACATCGCCATGTCGATGGCGGCCGAGCGCGTGTCGTTCACGGTGATGCGCGACGGCATGCGCCGCTTCGGGTTCGGCTCGAAGACGGGCGCCGGCGTGCAGGGCGAGCGCGAGGGGCGTGTCACGCCGCCGAAACTGTGGTCGAAGTACACGCAGACGTCGGTCTCGTTCGGGCAGGAAGTGGGCGTGACGGCGGCGCAGATGGCGCGGGCGTTCTGCGTCTTCGCGCGCGAGGGGGACCTCGTCGGCGCACTTCCGGACCTGCGCCTGACCGCGGCCGATCCCGGCGAGGCGCCATCCGAGATCGTGCGGCGGGTCGTGCCCGAGTGGGTGGTGCGCGAGGCGCGCGACGCGATGGCCTCCGTGTTCGCCGCGGCGGACCGCCAGATGCGGGCGCGCAAACAGGAAGTGACGTTCGACTACCTGCTGTTTGGCAAGTCCGGCACGGCCCAGGTGGCCATCGAGGGCGAGAAGGGCTACGTGCCCGATCAGTACATCAGCAACTTCGTGGGCGCAGGGCCGATCGAGCGCCCGCGCCTCGTCTGCATCGTGGTGATCGACGACCCGGGCCCGGAGATGGTGCGGACGCGCCGGTACTTCGGCTCGCAGGTCGCGGCGCCCGTCGTGCGGCGCGTGCTGGAGCGCAGCCTCTCGTACCTCGGCGTGCCGCCGGACGCGACGCCCGAGGCCCTCGCGGCCCACGTGGACGCGGCGACCGATTGATCACCCCGCCAGCCGGTCGATGCCGAGCGATTTCATCTTCTTGTACAGCGTCGTGCGGTTGATGCCCAGCTGCTCTGCCGTCACCTGCCGGTTCCACGAGTTTGCACGGAGCGCCTTGAGAATGATCCGCTTCTCCGGCTCCTGCAGCGCGAGGTCGAGCCGGACGGGCGCCCAGGGCGTGTCGGGCGAGTCGGGGGCGCAGTCGGCCTCGAGCCCGGCGCGCACGTGCGCCGGCAGCGAGCCGCCGACACCGGCCTCCGCCACGTTCGGCGGCAGGTCTTCGAGCCCGATCGTCGGGCGGCGCGAGAGCACCACGGCGCGCTCCACGATGTTCTCGAGTTCGCGGATATTGCCGGGGAAGCGGTGGCGGCGCAGGGCGTCGAGCGCCTCGGCGCTGAACCCCGCGACCGTGCGCCCCTGGTCCGCCGCCTTCTTGCGCAGCAGGTGCTCGGCCAGCAGCGCGATGTCCGCCGGGCGGTCGCGCAGCGGCGGCAGGTCAACGCGCACCACGTTGATGCGGTAGTAGAGGTCCTGGCGGAACTGGCCGG
>CAYVSR010000338.1:3169-3755 GCA_964453125.1 uncultured Phycisphaeraceae bacterium
GGAACCTGCCCCGGGCGTCGGCGCTGGCGCCGGTGAAGGCGCCCTTGACGTGGCCGAACAGTTCGGACTCGAGCAGCGACTCGGGAATGGAGCCGCACGCGAGTTCGACGAAGGGCTTCTCGCGGCGCGGGCTGCGCTCGTGGATCGCGCGGGCGATCATCGACTTTCCGGTGCCCGACTCGCCGCACATGAGCACGGTGGTCTTGGAGGGCGCGACGGCGTCGATCAGGTCGAAGATCTTGAGCATGCGCGGGTCGGCGCCCACGATGCCGTCGATGCCCATGCCCGCGCCCAGGCGTCGGCGCAGGCGGGAGTTCTCGGCCTGCAGCGCCTGCTGGCGGAGCGCGCGGTCCATCGCGATGCGAAGCTCGGAATCCACCACGGGCTTGGTGAGGTAGTCGCTGGCGCCCAGGCGCACGGCCTCCACGGCGGACTCGATCGAGCCGTAGCCCGTCAGCATGAGCACCGCGACGTCCGGGTGGCGCTTCACGATCCGCTTGAGGGTTTCGAGGCCGGAGAGACCCGGCATCGAGCCGTCGCAGATGACGAGGCTGTAGGGCCCCGGGTCCTCTTCGCCGGGCGGGGG
>CAYVSR010000339.1:0-3754 GCA_964453125.1 uncultured Phycisphaeraceae bacterium
GGCGTGATGACGCCGCTCATCCAGCGCAACACCACCATCCCCACCTCCAAGAAGGAGGTCTTCTCGACCGCGGCGGACAGCCAGACGAGCGTGCAGATCCACGTGCTGCAGGGCGAGCGCCAGTTCGCCAAGGACAACCGCACGCTCGGCATGTTCGAGCTCACAGGCATCGCCCCGGCGCCGCGAGGCCTGCCTCAGATCGAGGTGGAGTTCGCGATCGACGCCAACGGCATCCTGAGCGTGAAGGCGACGGACAAGGCGACGAGCAAGACGCAGCACATCGAGATCAAGGGGTCGTCGGGCCTGTCGAAGGACGAGATCGAGCGCATGAAGCGCGAGGCCGAGCAGCACGCCGAGGAGGACACCAAGCGGCGCGAGGTCGTGGACCTCAAGAACCGCGCCGACGCGATGGTCATCCAGACGCGCAAGGCCCTCGAGGAGCACGGCGGCAAGGTGTCGTCCGAGGTCCGCGGCAACATCGAGTCGGCGGTCTCCGCCCTCGAGACCGCGATGAAGGGCGAGGAGAAGGCCCCCATCGAGACCGCGATGAGCGCCCTCGAAAAGGCCTCGATGGAACTCGGGCGCGTCGTCTACGAAGAGGCCGCCAAGAAGGCCCAGGGCGCGGCCCAGCCCGGCGCCGCGGGCACGGCGGAGGCCAAGCCCGGCGAGGGTTCAGGCGCGAGCGGGGACGTGATCGACGCGGAGTATGAGGTCAAGAAGGACTGACGGCGCGCCAACACCACAGACACCACGACGCCGCGGGGCGACACCCCCGCGGCGTTCGCATTGATGGGCCTGCCGACCGGCGTCAGTTCGCGCCGGTGCACGGAACCCCAAACCCGCTCAGCACGGCGTTGAGGTCAACGAACGTCACGGCGTTGTAGTCGGGCACGCCGTCGTTGTTCGTGTCGGGGGCGATGTTGCCTGTGAGGTTCTGCCCCGGCGGGACGGAAACACCGAAGAAGCCGAGCACGTTGTTGAGGTCCGTGAAGTTCACGATGCCGTCGTTGTTCGTGTCGCCCAGGCAGGGGAGCGACCAGGCGCGGAGGTTGCCGACGAGCAGCGCCGACCCGACGGGCGAAGTGTCCTCATCGGAGGAGAGGAAGATCAGGCGGTCGAGATGCTTGTGCACGCCGTACTGAACTGAACCCAGCGGATCAACGACGACCGCCTGACCGGCGTTGGGGCCGGTCGCGTGGCGCAGCAACTGGTTGTTGAACCTGAACGTGCACCGGCCCGAGAGGCTGCGCGCGATCGAGAGATTGAACGTCTGGTTGAGGCCGGAGAAGAGCGACGCGAGGGTCGCGCCCGTGTCTTCCCAGGTGGTGGCGAACGGGTCGCCCTCGGCGGGCGCGGGGCGTTGGAACCAGAAGGCCTCGGTGACGGAGGAGAACGTGAGCGCCGCCACGCGCGCGAACTCGCCGGGGGCGGCGCCGGCCTGCGCCGCGGCCCAGGTGCGCGAGGTCTCGGCGTCGGTCAGGCGGTTGTCGCAGCGCGCGACCCAGCCTCGCGTGGGCCCGGCCTGGACGTGCGGCAGCGCCGTGGACGCCTGCATGAAGGACATGAACTCGGGCTCGCTCGGCAGCGCCGGGGGCGTGTCGCGGAAGAGGTTTTCCATCTTCAGGACCGCGGTGGGCGTGCCGACGAGCGGCATGTTGGGCGCGCTCGACCATCGGAAGGGCGTGTTGGGATTGTTGTCGTCGTCGTGCAGGCCGATGGTCACGCCGTCGTAGCCCCAGCGCAGGTCGTCGTTGTACACCAGCGTCAGCGGCGGCAGCGTGACCGGGGGCAGGACGGAGCACTGCAGGGCGACGTCGTCGACCTCGATGGAGTTGCCGGCGCCGGGCTGGTTGTTTTCGCACTCGAGGTCGAGGCGGTCGACCGAGTTGACGAACGACGTGCCGGTGTGGATCGCAACGCCGTTGATCCGCACGACGAGGCCGGCGGTGGGATTGACGTCGAAGCACACGTCGCGGAAGGCATTGAACGTCCAGTTGACGCCGGTGTCGGCGACGTCGGCGCCGATCACGGGGACGCCGCCGTTGCCGTTGGGGCCGGGGGCGTAGGGGTTCGCCGTGTTCACGTCGTCGATGGGTTGATAGAGCGGGTTGATCTGGACGTACAAACGGGGGGTGTACCCGCCCGCGCCGCCGGGCGTGAACCTGCCGATGAAAAGCCGAGTCGCGAAGGCGTTGTCGGTCAGGGAAACCGGCGCGATCGCCTGCACCGTCTCGTTCGTGTCGAACTGCGGCACGGGGATGTTCGCGCGCACGCACAGGCGCCACGGGCCGGGGCCCGACGCGATGGTGAATGGCAACACCCGGCTGTTCTCGAGCCGGTAGCGGTCGTCGTTGAAGATGTTCTCGCGCCGGATCACCTTGCGCTGCGGCGGGCCGATGTCCTCGACCCTCGCCCGCGCGGAGAGCGCATCGAACCACTGCGGGCTCTGGTTCGCCAGGGCGCCACCGTTGAGCCATTCAAGGTTGTCGGTGAACACGCCGCCGATGCACTCGAGCGGCGGTGGGACGGGCAATCGGAACTCGACGCCCTCGAAGTGCATGTTGTCGACGTGCATGGCGTCGCCGGGCGTCTCGAAGCTGCCGGAGAAGGCGAGCCGGTCGACGCGGCCCAGCTGGATGGCGAGATGTTCATTGATCACGAACTCGCCGTGGCCGTCGTTGAGATCGAGCACGTGACGCGCCGTTCCATCGATGGGGAACTCGTGGATGATCTTGAACCACTGACCGGTGGGCGGAGCGACCAGCTGCCCGGCGCCGCCCGGGTAGGGCTGACCGCTGCGATAGGCGGCCGGGGTCGTGCACGGGACGAATATGCCGCCAATTAAGCCACCGGGGACGAGCGCGTAGAGGTGCAGAATCGGCCCGACGGGCAGGCCGGAATCGGTCGCCGTGTTCTCCCCGCCCCAGAGCAGGCGGGCGACGATGAAGCCGCTGCCGACGTAGGTCGGCTCGCTGGTCCAGAGCGAGTCGATCGACGTGAGGTAGGTGTCGTGCACGACACGGACGTCCTGCCCGGCGTCAGGCCCGAACACGAAGCGCGTGGCGCCGGCTTGGGTGGGCGAGGCGGTGTTCGCGCGGTAGAGGTCGTAGCGCGCCCAGCGACCGAAGTACACGTCGGGGCCGTTGCCCGGCGCGGTCACGAAGCCGCGGAGCGTTTGCGTGGTGTTGCCCGCGAGGCCTTCGGAGACGACGCCGTAGTTCGGCGGCACGAGCGGCGTGGTGACCGCGGCGAAATTCGGGCGACCGGTCACGCCCGCGGCGGCGCCGCCCCAGACGACGGTGTCGAGCGTGTTGGCGATGTTGGCGGGGAGGACGGGCAGGCTCTCGAACGAGGCGTCGAGCGTGGAGAGCGCGCCGTCGGCGCGCATCGCGCCCCGGGCCACGGCGCCGAAGCGGGCGCCGAGGTCGAGCCCGGCGGACTCGATCGTGTCCAGCGTTCCACCGAAAGGGCGGCGCGGGATTGCGGGTTCGCTCTCACGCACGATGCGCCCGTCGTCGCGGGCGCTCGTGGAGTTGACGAGCGCGCGGCTTGGCGCTGCGGCGCTTGCGGCCGAGCCGGCCAGGGCAAGCGTGGTGAGGGAAACGTGGACGGACACTCGGGACCCACAGCGCCGCATCGCCGAACCCCCTTTCACGTCCCCTCACAGTCGAGAGTACGGACGCCCCGAGACAGGGGTTCCCGGGACGGCTGGCAATGCAGACCGCGCGGCCCTGAGCGAGCAACGGGATGGGCG
>CAYVSR010000340.1:0-3745 GCA_964453125.1 uncultured Phycisphaeraceae bacterium
GGCGGACGTGGACCTCTTCCGCCTGCTTCGCACGGCGGATCTCAGCGAGCGCAACCTCAACGGGTTCGGCGCGTGGCGCGACGGCGGCTCGCAGGGCCCGCGCAACCTCATGCGCGTGGACGAGTTCGACCCGATGTTCGGCAACCCGGCGCGCCCCGCGTGGCGCCGCCACGTGGACGACTCGCTCCGCATCACCGACCTGGTGACGGAGATGCGCCTCGCGGGCGACCCGAACCTGCAGCCGCGCTACCCCTTCGCGGGCGTCGGCGTGGCCCAATCGACGATGCCCAACTGGCGCTACACCGCGGGCGAGCGCTCGGAGGCCTACCACGCGTTCGGCGTGGCGCCCTTCGAGCGCGAGTCCTTCGCGCGCGCCTACCCGCTGGCGGACGAACTCGACCTCAAGACCTTCTGGGGCGTGAACAACGACCGCATGCTCTCGGGCATCGAGCGGAGTTTCGACGCGGAGTATCTCCCCGCGCAGGCCCGCACGCACGCGAACGTTGGCGACCCTCCCGGCAGCCCCGTGGCGAACGTGGGCCCCTTGCGCAGCGCGAACCCGCTGCGCGCGGAGCGCTCCTTCCAGCCCGTCGCGGGCACTGGCGGCGACTTCCCGCGCCCGACCGTGGAAGACCTCCGCGACGACGTGCGCCGCCACCTCACCACCTACAGCGGCGTGGCGGACTTCAGCCCCGTGCCCGTGCTGAACACCGCGCTCGAGAACGGCCTGCTCGCGTACGCCGATCGGCCGTTCAATCGCAAGATTCGGCTGCTCGATTTCCCGGTGAACACACTCGGCTCCGGGACCGAGGCGCTGACGCGCGAGCAGAAGAAGTTCGACCTCATTCGGCGCTCGTACGAGGCGTTCGCCTGGGCCCTGGCGCCGCTGGCCACGGGCGCGAGCGTGACGGACAGGCCGATCATGCCGCCGCTCCAGCCCACCGACGTCGGCGTCAACGCCCCGACGGCGGACAAGCACTACGGCGGCGGCCCGGGCGGCCCCGCGACGAAGATCGGCATGGACGGCGGGGTGGACATGGGCGCCTCGTACGCGCTGCTCCGGGCCGCGAGCCTCGCGGTGAATCTTGCCGACGCGATCGACAACGATATCGATATCCCGGCGGGCAACCTCAGCGACCGCCCGACGGTCGTGCGCCTCTTCAATGTCTTACAGACTGATCCGACGCGTGCCCCCGCCTCCGCGCCCGACACGCCGGAGGTTCTCGAACTCGGCGTGCGCTTCGGGCACGGCGACGTCGGCATCAACGGCGCCGCCAGCCCCACGCTCCTCCCGCCGCGCTACGTGGGCCAGTCCGGCAACGGCGTGACGCTCATCGGCCTCGACCGCCAGCCCTTCCTGCGCGCCGCCACGGTGTTCGCGGCGTACGAGAACGTGGGCGCGGAAGGGCAGACGCTCAACATCGCCGACCCCACCTCCGAAGACCGGCCGCTCGAGATCGATCCGACGAACACCGCGCACCAACTCGGCTCCATCTTCGCCGTCGAGATCGCCAACCCTTGGCCGACGGACATCGACCTGAACGCCTTCCGCGTGGCGATGGCGACCGACGCGGGTTGGTGCGAGTTCGTGATCGACGACGGCGGCACGTCGGGCAACCAGATCGTCGCCGCGGGTCAGAGCGCGCTGTTCTTCGTCTCGGTGACATCGCCGGGCGGCCAGGCCGCCTGGGGCCCGGTCGAGGACATGTGGGAGGCCGAGGTTCTGGGCGCGGGCGCCGCGGGGACGCTCCAGCCGCGCAAGGTCTCCGGCACGCTCATCCTTCGCGACTTGGGCACCGGCGCCGAACTGACGGGCGTCCTCGACCCCGTGCCCTTCCAGAACTTCACGAGCGGCGGCTCGCGCCCGGGCGTGGTGATGCTCTTCACGCCGTCGTCCGCGGGCCCCGGCCTGCTGATCGACCGCATGACCACCGACGACCCGGCCGACTTCCCCGCGATGCCGCCGGGCGTCGTGCAGGTGCCGGCGCCGCCGGGCCTGCCGGTGGGCCAGCGCTGGCAGGGCCGCATCGGCGCGGCGGGCTCCATCCGTCGCGCGAACGACGTCGCCACGACCGAGAGCGCCGGCTTCCCCGCGTACATCGTCGAGCGGCCCGCCGAGAACCTGGTGGATCGCTACACCGCGCCCCTTGCCAACGGCTGGTACCTCTCGTGGCAGAGCCCCGGCACGGATCCCGGCGCCCCCGCGCTCCTGAGCGGTGTCGCGATCGGCTACGCCGATCCCAAGTCGCACTACGGCCAGCGGGACGACGCGCCGGCGTACATGCCCTCGGTGCAGATGTTCGTGCCCAACGGGCCGCTCGTTTCGCCCAGCGAACTGGCGCTGATCGGCGCGTTCACGCACACCTTCGTGCACACCACCAACAGCGCGCTGAGCATCGTCGAGACCATGCTCGCCGCCAATGCCACGCTGACGGGCGAGGGCGCGTGGCAGACCATCGGCGAGCAACTGGGCCTCGGCGCGCACCTGTCGTACGACTCGGCCGTGCTGCCCAGCGCGACGCCCCCCTCGGCGAATCGCAACCCGTACCTCGGCGTCCTCGACCCGACTCGCTTCACGCTGTCCAACCTGCCGCCGCCGGGCGGCCCCGACGGGCTGGGCGTGCTGGGCGGCCCGTCTGGCCAGGTGCGCCTGCCCGATGCGCTGGCCATCCCGCTGGCGGCGAGGGTCTTCGATTGCTTTGAGGCGCTGGACATCCCCACGGGCCTGGCCCAGGGGCGTGTGAACGTGAACACGGCGCCGGTTCGCGCGCTGCGCATGCTGCCCTGGATGTCGCCGTGGTACCAGGTGAAGAACAACGTGGCCACGGCGCCGGGCGCCCCATTTGATGGCGACCTCTCGGACGCCAGCGCCAACCCCGGAGCCATCGTTGAGCGACGCGACCGCGCGTTCGCCCTCGCCGACTACCGCGACGCCGGCCTCGACAACATCCTGCCGCCCGCGGCGAGCCGCTTCAGCGCCACCACCGCCAACCGCGACGGATTCAGCCGCCAGGGCCAGACCCACCTCGCGGGCCTCCGCAGCGTCGGCATCCGGTCCAACGCGCGCCCGCAGCCCGGCCTCGTCGGCGCCGGCGAGATGAGCCTCATCGCCCGGTGGAACACCGACTTCAGCGGCATGACCGCGCCGGGCGACGTCGCCGCGTTCAGCGGCGGCGCCACGGCGTACTCCACGTTCGCCGAACTCGGGCTCGCCGACCCGAACATGGGCGGCATGCGCTTCAACTCAGGGCTGCCGACCACGCCGACGGCGTCCGCCGGCGTCGTGCCGACGGACAACCTGCTCGACCTCCGGCCCAACGCGGGAGTGGACATGGGCGCCGGGTTCCGCGCGTTCGACCCCAAGGACGACGCGGAGGAGCGCCTCGCCGTCTTCCGCCCGCTGGCCAACGTCGTCTCGACGCGGTCGGACGTCTTCACCGCGTGGTTCGTCATCCGCGGGTACGACCCGCGGCGCATCGCGGCGGTCGAGATCCCCAACGGCAACGACGACTTCCGCGTGCGCGAGTCGCTCAACCAGCTCCGCCCGACGCACGAGTCGCGATGGCTCGCGGTGTTCGACCGCTCCAACGTAAAGTCGCCGGTGGACCGTCCGCGCCTGCTCATGCTCACCGAACTGCCCGTGCGCTGACGGCCGCGCCGACGCCGCCTCAGCGCGGCGCACCCAGCGCCGGGTCCGCGTTCCAGAGTTCGATGCCGCCGGCCATGCTGCGCACGTTGTCGAACC
>CAYVSR010000341.1:0-3734 GCA_964453125.1 uncultured Phycisphaeraceae bacterium
TCTGTGATCGGCGATCCGGCGGGGGCGGCTTCGCCCGGGCGCGTCGGATCTGCGTCAGTCTATCGGCGCCGTCGCCCCCGCCTCGTCGGTCGCCCCGGGCGACGCGCCAGAGCGTACGGAAAGGTAGTGTTCTTGGCGTGACGCCGGCGCCGCGAGCCAGAAAGAACGCCGAGGCCCGGCCAAGGGCCCGCCGCGAGCGGGCGCCGACGGAGCGCCACGCCCCCGCGCTCCCCGAGCCCGACGGTCCGGCCCGCCTCCGCGCCCCGGAATGGTCGCGCCCGCGGTTCATCGACCTCTTCGCGGGCATCGGCGGCATCCGTCTGGGCCTCGAGGGCGCGTGCCCGGGCGCCCGCTGCGTGTTCTCCTCCGAGTGGGACGAGGACGCGCAGACCACCTACGAGGCGAACTTCGGCGAGCGGCCCCACGGCGACATCACGCGCATCGACCCGGGCGCCATCCCCGACCACGACGTCCTCCTCGCCGGGTTCCCGTGTCAGCCGTTCTCGATCATCGGCGAGCGCAAGGGCTTCGGCGACACCCGCGGGACGCTCTTCTTCACCATCGAGGAGATCCTTCGCCTCAAGCGCCCCGCGCTGTTCCTCCTCGAGAACGTCAAGCAGTTCAAGACGCACGACCACGGGCGCACCTACCGCACGGTCGTTGATTCCCTCTCGCGCCTGGGGTACTTCACGCACACTGCGGTGCTCAACGCGCTCGACTACGGCGTTCCCCAGCGGCGCGAGCGGACGTTCATCGTCGGGTTCTGCGCCGGCGCGCCGTTCGAGTTTCCCGAGCCCGTCGGGGCGCCGCCATCGCTCGAGAGCGTGCTCGAGCCCGACGAGGCGGTGGACGCCTCGCTGTTCGCGTCGGCGCGGATCCGCGAGAAGCGGCTGGAGCGCGTGCGCGCCCGCGGGGGCTCGCCCGCCACACCTTCGATCTGGCACGAGAACAAGGCGGGGGACATCGGCGCGCACCCGTACTCGTGCGCCCTGCGCGCCAACGCCTCGTACAACTACCTGCTGGTCAACGGCGTGCGCCGGCCCTCGTCGCGCGAGCTGCTGCGCCTCCAGGGATTCCCGGACTCGTTCAAGTTCGTGCTGCCCCACAGCGCCGTGCGCAAGCAGGCCGGCAACAGCGTGGCGACGCCGGTGATCCGGGCGATCGCCGGCGCGATGCTGGCGGCCGCGCGAGGCGCCGGAGGCGCGGAGATCGTGACGCGACCCGCGGGGCGGCCCGCCGGCGCGCGTCAGTAGCCCGCGCCGCCCGCCCCGCCGGAGACGATCGCGACGCCGTTGCTCGTGCCGATGCGGTCGGCCCCGGCGTCGATCATGCGGAGGGCGTCCTTGCGCGTGCGCACGCCGCCGCTGGCCTTCACCCGCATCGGGCCCGCGTGCTTGCGCAGCAGGCGCACGCTCTCGACCGTCGCGCCCCCGGCGGCGTGAAACCCGGTGCTGGTCTTGACGAAATCGCAGCCGCTCTCGCGCGCCCCGCGGCACGCCGCGGCGATCATCGCCTCGAACCGGGCGTCCGCGCCGGGCTTGTCGCCGCCCTGCGTGTCCGCGTGCGCCCGCAGCGCGGCGGTCTCGAGAATCACCTTCACGACCGTCGAGGCGCTTACCGCGCGCACCGCACGAACCATGTTCACGAGGTGGTCGCGCAGGCCGATGGCGGCGCCGGCCTCTTCGGCCTCGCCGGCGCCCTTCGCCCCGGCGATCATCAGCCCCGGCAGCCAAGCCACCACGTCGATCTCCTCCGCGCCCGCCTTGGCAAGCAGCGTGGCCTCCATCGCCAGCGAGGTGGGCGTGGCGCAGCCGAGCGGGAAGCCCGCGACGGCGCAGGCTCTCAGGCGCCCGGTCGCGCCGGCTGCGTCGATCGCGGCGCGCACGGTCGCCAGCAGTCGCGCGTTCACGCACACCGCGGCGAACCCGTGGCGAACACCCTCCGCGACGAGCCGGCGTGCGTCGTCCTCGGTCGTCTCGGGCTTCAAGGCGGTGTGGTCGATCGTCGCGGCGAGGGTGGCGGCGTCCATGGGCGCGATGGTACGGCGTGCGGTGCGGGTCACTCGCCCAGGTCGTCGACCCGGACGATCTCCCACGAGGGGCCCGGTCGCCGGCCGGCGCGCCGCGCCGGCGCGGGCTCGCCGTCGATGAACTCCGACGGCGCCGGTTCCTCGGCGACCCGGGCGCACCAGAACCGGAACCTGCGCGAGCCCTCCGGGCGCGAGACCGCCGCGACGATCCGCGTGTATTCGCCCGATTCGTCCGTCTCCAGCGCGCGTGCGCCGTCGGCCCGGTGCAGCCAGGGGTGGCGCATCTCGAGCCAGCGCCCGAAGCCGTCCATCGTGAGCGCGTCGCGCAGGCGCGGGGCGAACAGGCCGGAGGCAATCGCTCCATCGCCCGCACGGCACAGGTGCAGCGCCTCCTCGACAACGCCGCGCGCCGTCGCGCGGTCCACGCTCTGATTGAACACGTTCAGCGGCGGGAGGGTGTACCTCGCCGCGAACGCGCCCTCGCTCTCCCGTGCCGACCGCACGGGCGCGTCGCCCGGGAGGATCACCTCCAGCATCCACGCGCCGGTGTCGTCCACCTTGAGGAGCGCCCGGGCGGTGTACTCCTCCGACTCGCGCCCGCGGCTGCGCAGCGCCACCGCCGCGCGCCGGCCGGACCGCACCGGAGGCGCGAGGTCCAGCGTCTCCCAGCCGGAGAGGCCCGGGTTCTGGTCGAACTGCTCGGCCATGCTGGCGGGGGTGAAGCGGCGCTGGCGCGAGTCCGTGCCGAAGGCGAGCGCCCGCTCGTACTTGCGCTCGCGCTGCGCCTCGAACGCCTGGCGCACGACGGACGCCGGTTCGCGCCGGTCCAGCGTGGCGACCATGGCGAAGAAGTCGTCGGTCCGCCATTCCGTCCAGCGGTTCGGGCGCCGGCGCCCGATCGCCGAGCCGGAGTTGTCGCTGCTCGTGCCCAGCGACCCGCGCCCGGTCGGCTCGGGGATGTTGGTGGCGAAGTACAGCGTGGCGGCGCCCAGGCCGATCAACGCGGCGATCACGAAGCCGGCGGACTCACGGAACTCCTGCCACACGCCGTGACGATAGCGGCGCCGGGCCTCAGCCCGCGGAGCCGACGAGCCCCGCGTTGGTCGGGAACCGCTGGATGGCAGCGAGCAACTGCTCGACCTGCATCGGGGGCGGCAGGTTCAGCAGGCGCCGGCGCAGGGCGGTGACGGTCTTGAGTTCCTGCTCGCTCATGAGCAGGTGCTCCTTGCGCGTGCCCGAGGCCGCGAGGTTGATGGCGGGGAAGAGGCGTCGCTCGCTGATCTTTCGGTCGAGGATCAGCTCCATGTTCCCGGTGCCCTTGAACTCCTCGAAGATGACCTGGTCGGCCTGCGAGCCGGTGTCCACGAGGCACGTCGCGAGGATGGTGAGGGAGCCGGCCTCCTCGGTGTTGCGCGCCGAGCCGAAGATCTGCTTGGGCACCTCGAGGGCGCGCGAGTCGAGCCCGCCCGACATCGTGCGCCCGGACGACGCGTGCTTGCGCGAGGCGTTGAACGCCCGGCCCACGCGCGTGAGCGAGTCCATCACGATCACCACGTGCTTGCCCGCCTCGACCATGCGCTTGGCGCGCTCGATCGTCCAGGTGGCGAGGGCGATGTGGCGCTCGATGTCCTGATCGTTGGAAGAGGCGTAGACGCGCGCGGGCACGTTGCGCCGGAAGTCGGTCACTTCTTCGGGGCGCTCGTCC
>CAYVSR010000342.1:0-3706 GCA_964453125.1 uncultured Phycisphaeraceae bacterium
ACGAACTCGCGGCGCAGGCGGCCGCCCTCGGCGCCGGCGCGCCGCTGGCGGCTGCGGTCGAGCGCCAGCGCGCGGCGGGCCGCCTCGAGGTGCGCGCGGGGCGTCTCGTGCTGACGGACGCGGGCTACCTGTTCGCCGACGGCGTGGCGCGCGACCTGATGCGCGCGCTTCGTGCGACGGGGCGCGTCACTTCGGCGTGACGCCCTTGGCCTTGAAGTACGCCTGGATCTCGCCCCACAGACCGTTCATCGATTCGAGCGAGCCGATCACGCCGTGGTCCCCGCCGGGGCGGATCTCGACGTAGCCGGCGTCGGGCCCGCTCTTGGCGCCGAGCATCTTGGCCTTCTCGAGGTCCTGGCGGAGCAGTTCGACGGCCTTGTTGAGGTAGAAGTTGTCGCGGTCGCCGGCGATCAGACGGACGCGGTCGCGGAAGATCGGGCCGTACTTGGCGGGGTCGGCGCGGACGAGCGCGGCGATGTCGTAGCGCTTGAACTTCTCGGCGACGGACCTGTCGATCTCGCCGGTCTGCAGGTTAAAGAGCGGCTTTGCAAAGCTGGTCTTGGGGTCCTTGGGGCCGAACGCGGCCATCCACGAGGCCCACTGCTGGCCGCTCTCGCCCTCGGGCCCGAGGACGCGCTCCATCGCGTTCTCGACGCGCACGGTCAGGCGGACCTGATCTCCGACGCGGTAGGAGGGCGTGTCCTTGCCGCCCTCGCCGACGAACATGCTCTTGGCCTCGTAGATGTTCGTGGCCTGGAACGCGCGGAAGTCAACGGGGTCGGGGCTGGTGGCCCAGGCGCCGCCGAAGACCTCGGGGTAGTTCATCGCCAGCCACACCGCGGACCACGCGCCCGACGACTGGCCGCGCAGGACGCGCGCCTCGGGCCTGGCGATCAGCGGGTACTTCTTCTCGAGCGCGGGGATGAGTTCCTCGATGAGCGCCTTGCCGACCGGGCCGTTGTTGTCCGAGTCGGCGAAGAGGTGGTGGCCGTTGGGGCCCTGAGCGTCGAGGCAGATGTAGAACGCGTCCTGCCAGAGCGGGTGCGTCTCGCGGACGACGGCCCGTCCCTTGGCGGGAGGCTGGCGGAACGTGCCCTCGTACCACGCGTCGCGCCAATCGCCCGTGTAGTCGGGGGTGCTGGGGAAGGCGTGGATCCAGTACACGACGGGGTACTGCTTCTTGGGGTCGTAGTTCACCGGCAGCACGACGCCAGCGCGAAGCTTCGTGGCGGCGCCGCGGAACGCGGTGAGCAGCGAGGACTCGACCTCAAAGGGCTCGACGCCCTTGAGCAGGGGCAGGGGTGTGGGCGAGGACTCGACGAGTTCGAATCGGACGAACGGGGGGTCCTGACCTGGCTTGAGGTCCTTGATCTCGAAGTAGCGGTAGGGGGAGTTGAGGTTCAGCTCTTCCTTGCGCCACGAAGAATGCGAGCGCTCGCGGTCGAGCACGGCCATGGCCTGGTACTTGCCGTTGGGGAGGTCCTTCAGGGAGAAGTGCGACCAGACCTCTTCGACGAAGCGCACCTCGTCGCCGGGCTTGAGGTCCTTGACGACCATCGAGAACATGGGCTGCGGGTCGTCGAAGAAGGGACCGTCGCCGGCGCCCAGTTCCTTCGGGATCTTCGCGTCGTCGCGCTTGAGGTAGATCGTGGCGCGCCCCGAGAACGGGGGCGCGAGCGTGATCGCGGGAGGGATGGTGAGCTGGAAGTACGGCGCTCGCTTCTTGCCCGCCTCGGGCTTGGCGCCGCTGTCCGTCGGCTTCGTGGCAGGCGCAGGCGTTGCGGCGGGTTGCTTGGCGGGCGCGGGCGCCGGTGCGGCCTGGCGCGCGAGCGTCGGGGCGGCGAACGAGAGGGCGCCGAGCGCGGAGGCGAGGAGCACGAGTCCGGACGGGAGGCGGCGTGTGAACATGGAGCGCGGTCCTTCAAGCGGCGGAGCGCCGCGGGGGCGACGGGCGGGTTCGGGGCGTGGTCGGCGTGGCCCGAGCCGAGAATAGTCGGCGCGGGCGACGCCGGGGCTTGACGGTGGGGACGCCCGCGGCGAGGGAAAGTTCCCGTTCTAACCGATCATCGACCGAAGGGGGCGCGAGGGGTTTGTTCGGGCGCGAGGCCGGGATAGCATTGACGCCATGCGCGTCCCCGCTTCTCGGACACTGGGTCGGAAGACGCGCGAGCCGGCCCACGGGTTCACGCTGGTCGAGTTGCTGGTCGTGGTGGGCATCGTGGCGCTGCTCGTGGCCATCCTGCTCCCCACGCTCGCGTCCGCGCGGTCGGCCGCCAGGGATGGCGTGTGCCTCCGGAACCTGCGCACGCTGTCGTCGGCCTGGATCGCGTACACCGCGCGGTACGACCGGTTCCCGACCGACGGCAAGTCGCCGTCGGACGACCCGCCCTACGGCAACCGGTGGGGGGGCGAGCAGGCGTACACCAACGCAAATAATCAGGAAACGGTTCGAGTGATGCACGAGTTCCTCGGGCTCTCCGGGGTCATCAAGCACAAGTTCGAGGTGTTCCACTGCCCGAAGGACGGCAACGCGGTCTACGCGGGCGAACCGGGCGTGAATCTCTACCCCGCCGGGCATCCTGTGTGGGAGGGGCTGCCTCCCTCGTTCTTCGACCGCTACCGCAACGACGATTTCCGCGACAGCGTGTTCGCGATGCAGGGCAACTCGTACGGCAGCAACGACTGGGTGTGGGCGGAGGTCGGCAGCATCGACGGCGCCGGGGGCGCGTCGCAGGCCGGCCGGCATTGGAAGCACGATCTCCCGCTCGGCGCGATCATCAACCCGGGCATGACGCTCATGCTGGGAGACGTGCCCCCGTTGCACGCGGGGCCGCTGACGCACGAGCAGCAGATCCAGATCGGCGCGTGGATCGGCTGGTGGCACGGAGTCGACGGGTCGAACGCCGCGTTCTGGGACGGCTCTGCCCGGCGCATCCGCATGAAGCCGGGCGGGTACACGAGCGAGTATTGGCTGTGGCTTCAGCCCCAGATGCACGACCCGACAGGCACGCCGGTCGCGCGCCTGGGCAGCATCCGCAACCCCTTGCCGCCGCCGGCGAACTGAGTTGGCGCGATTCAGCGGGCCGCGACGGGGCGAGCGATCGCCTCGGGCGCGAAGCGCACCCGGACTAATTGCTTTGCGGCGTTGGCGTCGCCTGCGCGCCGGGCGACGCCGTCGACCGCGCCCGCGATCGCAAGCGCCGGAGAGCGCGTCGAGGCGGCCACGGACGACGCGGTGACTTCAAGGTCGTAACGCTGGCCGGCGATCTCGACGCCCGTGCTTCCCGCGGGCCACGCCAGCGGGAGCGCGGGCGGCGCGAGCGTGGGGATCAGCGACGCGGCGCTCGCGACGGGCGGCGTGGTCGCGCCGCGCAGCGGGCGCCAGTCGAGCGCGACGGGCGCGCCCTGCGCATCGAGGGGCCACTGGGCCATGGGAATGATCATGCGCGCCGAGCCCGTCAGGCCCGAGTGTTCGATGAGCAACTCAAGCGAGATCGCGTCGGCAGGCGCTGGAGAGGGCGAGGCGGGCTGCGTCGCGGCGAGCATTGATGGAGCCGGCGGCGCCTGCACGACGCTCGATCGCGCTTCGGTCACGCGCCACATGCGCCCTGCGATGGTCATGGAGACGGGGACCAGCGGCGCCGCGGGCGCGGCCTTCGCGGCGGCGGGCGAGGGCTGCGCGGGAGGGTTTGGCGCGGGGCTGGTC
>CAYVSR010000343.1:0-3705 GCA_964453125.1 uncultured Phycisphaeraceae bacterium
ACGGCAGGCGCACGATGTTCGTCTCGCCCACGAAGTTCGGCGACGAGCCCGTCGGTTCGCCCACGAAGATCGCGGGCGTGTAGCGCTCCAGCTGCGCCGCGAAGATCATCGCCGCCGAGAACGTGTGGCGCCCCGCGATCACGAACAACGCGCCGGGCGTCATCGCCTTGGGCGACCGCAGCAGGCGAGAGAGCAGCGGACGCGTGACGAACTGGTTGCCGCCCCCGTTCCACCGGATGTCGAGGATCAGCGTGTCCTCGTCCGACGCGTCGAACTCGTCCAGCGTCGCGTCCGCGAACGCCTCCAGCGTCAGGGCTTCCATCTCGCCGCAGCCGTTGTACTGCACGTAGCGGGCGCTCGTCCCAGCGATGCGCTCGCTCCAGTACAGCTCCGAGCGACGGGCCACGTGCCGCGGGAGGGCCGCCTCGACGCCCGGCGGCGTGCGCACCCACGCGCCCTCTCGCTTGGCCACCTTCACGTTCGCCCGCCTCCCCGCGCCGTCGCGACCGGTCAGCCTCAGGTCCAGCGAGTCTCCGTTCGTCGCCAGCCCGAGCCCCTTCAGGATCGGCGGGTGGCGCATCAGCATCGGCCCCTGCGACAGCAGACGCATCGGGTTGTCGCAGGACACCAGCGCATCGAGCCGGCGCAGCAGCGCCGACGCCGCCTCCCCCGCGATCGTGTCCACCCTCGACCACACGAGGTCCGCGTGCGCCGCATCCGCCGCCGTAACGTACAGCCCCTCCTCGAACAGCCCGAACAGCAGCGGCACGGCGCGCTCCGTCGCGTCGAGCTGCCACGCCGTCTCGACGACGCTGTGCCCATCGCCCAGCCGCTTGACCAGCGCCATCACGCGCACGGCGGCCCCCTCGTCCCCCACCGACGCGATGTCCCGCGTGATCGACGCGATCTCCGCGTCGAACTCGCCCTCGCGCAGCAGGCGCCACGGGCGCGCGTGCACGCGCTTGACCTCGCGCGAGAGCAGGTCAAGATCCGCGGCCCAACCCTGCTCGCGCGTCATGCCCGCTTCGATCACCTCGCCCGCCAAGCGCCGGAACTCCGGGTCGTCGCGCAGGGCGCTCAGCGCGCTGTTCGCCATCAGCCTGCCCAGCGGCACATACCCCGCCGCCAGCGCGTCCCGCACCGACGCCATCGCGCCCGCGCGGTCGCCCATCGCCAGCCGGCACTCCGCGATCTGCACGTGCACTCGCCCCGGCGGCATGCCCCCGAGCGTCAGGACCCTCTCGTAAGCCCCGATCGCCCCCTTGGGGTCGCCGGTGTACTGGCGCGACCACCCCAGCCCCATCCATCCAAAGCCGTGGTCGGGATCCAGCGCGGTGAGGCGCTCGTGGATGGGCAGCGCCTCGGCCCACTCGCCATTGTCGCACGTCTCGACGCCGCGCTGATGCAGGCGCTCGCGAAGCGCGGCCGCCGGGTCCGGAGCGATCGGTGCGTCGGGCGCCGCCGCGACGGCCGCGGCGCACGCGAACATCGTGAGGAACGCCACGCCCGGCGATAGACCGCGTCTCATGCTTCAGCGCTCCATGTGGCCCCGAGGTCTTCTTGCACGGACGCGCCTCAGGCCGAGTCCCGTCGCGCCCATCGGATTTCGGCGGGACAGACGCCCGCTACCGCCTCGCGGCTTTCCTTGCCTTCTGCTTCGCGCCCGACTTCGCCGGCTTCTTCTTCGCGCCGCCCGCCTTCTTCTTCACCGCCGGACGCCTGCCCGCCTTCCCCGCGCTCTCCTCTCGGGACGCCAGCGCCGACGTGTAGTAGTCGATGTACGTCTTCAGCGGGGTGCGCCGGATCGCCTCGCCGACCACGTCCAGCGCCACATCCTCCAGCCGCTTGAACCGGATGCAGCACTTCCCCGCGTCCAGCTTCTTGCCCGTCTTCGCCCACGCCTCGTGGAACCACTTGGCCTGCGCCGTCAGATCGGCGGGGTTGCCCTGCTCGTAGCAGCCGCAGTACAGCCCCATCAGGTACAGCGAGATGTGGTTCTTCTGCGACGCCAGCCCCGCGAAGGGCAGCGGGTCCTTCGGGTTGCAGTGGTACCCCGCGGGGAAGATCTTGTGCGGCACGTACCACACGATCATGCCCTGCATCCCCTCCTCGTACCCCTTGTCGAGGTTGGCATTGACCACCTTGCGCACCGCCTCGACCGTGGCGCGCCGGTCGGCGGGGAGGGAGGCGAGGTAGTCCCTGACGGTCGTTGCTTTCGATTGCATGGCGCGAAGGATACTCCGGGCGCGCTGGAAGTCGGCCTTGCGAGGGCGGGATCGCGGACCTGGCGTTCATCGGCGCGCGGCGGCGCCGCCAAAGCGGCTACTTCGCCGGCTGTGCGATCACCAGTTCGATGTCCTTGCCGTCGCGGCGCACGACGATCTTCGAGCCCGCGGCCCGCAGCGCCGTGATCCGCTCGCCGTCGTCCCACTCCGCCAGCGCCTTGGCGTTGATCGACATGATCTCGTCGCCGGGCTTGAAGCCGCTGCGCTCCGCCAGCGTGCCGGGCTCGAAACTCTCGACGAACAGCCGGCCGTCTTCTTCCGCGCGCAGCATCGCGCCCAGGCGCGGGCCTGTGGGTGAGCCTGCCGGCGCGACCGGCGCAAGCCCCGGCCCTGCGCCACGCCCGCCCGCCGCGACGTCGGGCGCGACAGTCTCTCGCACAGCTCGCACCACGTCCTCGCACACCTCATCGCTGTCGCCGGCGTTCGTGCACACCACGACGCCGAGGCCCTTGCTCGGCCAGGTGGCGAAGCCGGCGGTGTACGTGCCCTCGCCGCCCAGGAACACCTCGCCTTCCGCGGCGGAGGCGTCCGCGGCGCGCAGGGCGCGAAGGCGCTCGACCGTCGCGGGCTTGAGCAGGTCGCCGCCATCGCCGCCCTCCAGCGCCGCGTGATACGCCGCGAACCTCGCGAAATCGCCGATGTTGACGCGCACGCCGCCCGCGGGCGCCATCGCGCCCGTCACCGGGGGCGACTTCTCAGCGACCTGAAAGCCGCCCGGTGTGCGGAAGTGGCCGCGCGCCGCCGGCGCGCCGCCGGCCTTCTCGGGCGGGAGGAACGATGCGCTGGCCATGCCCAGCGGCGTGAACACTCGCTCTCGCATCAGGTCTTCGTACGCGCGGTTCGCGCGGGTCTCGGCCACCGCGCCCAGGATCGCGAAGCCCGCGTTGGAATAGACCATCCGCGTCCCGGGCTTGGCGACCGGCGCCTCCATCAGCACGTGCGCCACGAACTGCGCGCGCTGCTCTCGCGGGGTTCCTTGGAGTTTGAACATGATGGGCGTGGTCTTGGGCGTGATCTGCTCGTACGAGGGCAGACCGCCCTGGTGGCGCATGACCTGCGCCAGCGTCACGTTCTTGTATTCATCGCGCATCGCCACGCCGGGCAGCGCCTCGGCCAGCGTGGTGTCGAAACTCAACTCGCCCGCATCGACCAGGCGCGCGATGAGCAGGCGCGTCATCGCCTTCGCGCACGATCCGATGGTGAAGACATCGTTGGGCGTGACCGGCTCGTCTTTGCCCAGTTCGCGCACGCCGCTGACGCCCATCGCGACGACCTTCCCATCGCGGACCGCCGCCGCGGCGATGCCGGGCGCGCCGCTCTTCTCGCGGATCGTGCTCAGGGTTGGCCCGAGAGGCTTGACGCCGGACTCGGGCGCAGAGAACGCGGGGGGAGCGACCGGCGCCAGCGCGATGACGCCGCC
>CAYVSR010000344.1:0-3704 GCA_964453125.1 uncultured Phycisphaeraceae bacterium
AAGGCGGCCGAGGGGCTGCTGGCGCCCGAACTGCGCCAGGACGTGCTCGGGCACGCCGAGGTGCGCAAGGTGTTCCGCATCACCAGGGTGGGCGCGATCGCCGGCTGCTACGTCACGGACGGCTCGATCGAGCGCAACGCCCTCATCCGCGTCACGCGCGGGGGCATCGTCATCGAGAACGACCGCGTGCTCGAGCAGCTCAAGCGCTTCAAGGACGACGCCAAGGACGTCCGCAACGGGCAGGAGTGCGGCATGAAGATCGTCGGGTACGACGACATCAAGGAGGGCGACATCCTCGAGTGCTACCGCAAGGTGGAGGTCAAGCGCACCCTCTGACACCGCCCGGGGCGCCGGCGGCGCCCGGTCGGCTGGGCCGCGCGGAACACCCATGGTCGTCGGCGTGCTTCAATTCGAGCTTGAGATCCCGGGCGCGCTGTCCCTCAAGGACAAGCGCCGGGTGGTGCGGTCCGTCAAGGACCGGCTCCACCGCGAGCACCAGGTGAGCGTTGCCGAGGTCGGCGCGCTGGACCGCTGGCGCACCGCGGAGATGGGGCTCTCCATTGTCTCGAACTCGCCGGCGTACGTCAGCGCGGTGTTCGACCGGGTGCTCCGCAAGATGGCCGCCCTGCCCGACGCGCGCCTGGGCGAGGTGCGCCGCGAGATCCTCCACGCCGACGCCATGCCCGGGGCCGACAGGGCCGACGACGGCTCGCCCCTCTGGACCGAGGGCGAGCGGCGCGAGGACGACGCCGGCGACGCCGGCACAACGCCGGCGCGGAGCGCGGCATGAGCGCCCACAAGCGAGAGCACATGGCCTCGGCGCTGCAGCGCGCGGTGCAGCAGGTGATCGCGCGCGGCCTGGCGGACCCGCGGGTGTCCGGGCTGATCTCGATCACCGAGGTGCGCGTGACGCCGGACAACCGGCTGGCGATCTGCCGGGTGAGCGTGATGCCGCACGACCGCGAGGCGCTGACGCTGCAGGGGCTGCGCCACAGCGCGGCGCACATCCGCCGGAAGGCGGGGGACCTGATCGAGGTTCGGTCGATGCCGGAGATCGTGTTCGAGCTGGACGAGAGCCTGAAGAAGCAGGCCGAGACGCTGGTGGCGATCTCGAAGATCCGGGAAGAGCGAGAGCGGACCGAGTCGGACCCGGGCGCGGAAGCGCCGCTCGGGGAGTCGGGGCCCGCGAAGGAGAGCGCAGCGCCGTGACCACCGAGTTCCACGCCAAGCCGTTCGACGCGCTGATCAAGAAGCTGCGTGACAAGCACGGGTCGCCCGCGCCGACGCCCGCGACCGACCTGCTCGAAGCGTTTGTGTTCGCGTTCCTGCTGTGGGAGGCCGAGCAGGCGGACGCCGAGCGGGCGCTCAAGCGTATCGCGGCGGGCGTCGTCGATTTCAACGAACTCCGCGTGTGCCTCCCCGACGAGATCGTGAGCATGCTCGGCGTGCGGTACCCGCGCGCCCAGGAGCGTGCGGCCCGCCTCAAGAGCGGGCTGCACGACGTCTTCCTGCGCGAGCACGTTGTCTCCTTCGACCACCTGCGCGACAAGCCCAAGCGCGCCGCCCGGCAGTACCTCGAGACCCTTGAGGGCGCCCCCCCGTTCGTGTCGGCGCGCATGATGGTGGTCGGCTTCGGCGGCCACGCGGCGCCGCTCGACGAGCGCCTGCTCGGGCGCCTGACCGACGCCGGCGTGTTCGACGACGGCCTGGCGCTCGACCGGGCCGCGGGCGCGCTCGAGCGCCACATCAAGGCGGAGGACGCGGCGGAGGCGCACCACCTGCTGATCCTTGGGTGCGAGGATGGCGGCGGCGTGCCGGCGGCCAGATCGCGCGCCGCCCGGCCCGCGCCCAAGCAGAAGGTCGTCACCCGTCCGGGCGGGTCGAAGAAGCCCTCGCGCAAGGACTGAGCGGCGCGCGAGCGCCCGCCCCTATCCTCCGACATGCTCACCCGCCCACGATCCCCGCGACTCGGTCGGCGTCGAGCGGCGCTCGGCGCGGCCGGGGTCGCGCTGTGCGCGGGGCTCTGCTGGTCTGCGGGGTGCGCATCGGGGGAGGCGGCGAGCGGCGCACAACAGCCCCAACCGTCGCCTCTGGGCGCGACGTCGGAAGAGCCTCGCGGAGCCCCGGTCTTGGCCGCTCGTTCGACCCCAGGCTTCGAGGCGCTGCGCAGGCGCGCCGAGCGGGAGCGGGCCCACCCAGATTCGCGCGCGAGCCGCGCGCCGGCGCCGCCGGGGCTTGAGGGCACGGCGTTCGCCCCGGTGGATCCCTCCGACGTGGACGCTCGGCGCACGCTCGATTCGGTGACCCAATCGCTGGCACAGATGGCCATGGACGGCGCGGCTCCGACGCCGCCCGAGGCGGCCGAGCCGGACGCGGTGCGACGGTACATCGCGGCGCGCCAGAGCCTTCTGGCTGGCGATGCCGCGGGCGCGGAGCGAGAACTGGTCGGCGCGGTGCGACTGGACCCCTTGGCGCCCGAACTGTGGCGGTCGCTGGGAGAGGCGCGGCAGGCGGCGGGCAACGGCGCGGGGGCGCTGGCCGCGTTCCGAGAGGCGCTGCGGCGCAACCCGCGCGACCCCGCGTCGCTGGAGACGCTCGGGCGCTCCGCGGTGCGCGCCCGGGACTACCGCGCGGGGGCGGAGATGCTGTCTCGCCTGTGGCCCTCGGCGGCGGCGTTGACCGACCCGGCCTCGCGCTACCTCGTGGCGCTCGACCTCGGCGCGTCGCTGCACCGGCTCGGCTACCTCAGCGCCGGCGCGGAAGCGCTGGAGGAGGCCGCGTCGGTCCCCGAGCCGTTCCCCGTGCAGACCCGCCAGTGGGAGGAACTGGGCGCGCTCTACAGGGCGCGAGCCTCGGCCTTGCGCGATGTCGGCGACGCTCACGCCCGCCTCGGGCGTTTCGACCTCGCGCTGCTCGCCTACGAGCGCGCGGCTACGCAGCCCTCGCTCGACGCGGGCGCTTCGGTCAGCGCTCGACGAACGGGCGCCGCGATGCGAACGGGCGCGCCGGCGCGCGCGGCGCTTGGCGCGCTCGACGACATCCGGCGCTCGGGCGGGCGCCCGGACGACGCGCGGATCTCGGCGCTGCGCCACATCGCGGCGCACAGCGGCGCCGGGCCGGACCTGGCGCGGGCGCTGGCGGAACTGGAATCGGAAGCGGACGATCGGACGAAGGCGCTTGGCGCATCCGCCTTCGCGCGGGCCCGCGCCGCCTGCCTGGACGGGCCCGAGGCTCTCGAGGCGCTCCGGGCGCGGCTTCGCGAGGCGCCCTCCGACACCGCCGCGCTCAGCGCGATGCTCGAGCGGCTGGGCCCGTCCCGCCTGAGCGTTGGGCTGCGCGAGGCGGCGGCGCTCGTGGAACGCGCCCCGGACACCGAGCCGGACGTGGTCGCGGCGCTGCTCCGCGCGGCCTCGCCCGAAGCGCTTCTCGAAGCCTGGCGCACCCTGCCGGCCGACGCCCGCGCGACGCCCGCGGCTCGCCTCCTGCACGCCCGCACCCTCGCATCGATCGACCCCGGCGCGGCGGAGCGTGAACTGGCGTCGCTCGCGGACGCCTCGCCGGCGTACGCCCCGGGCGTCTCGGCGCGCGTGCAGACACTGGCGCTGCTCGGGCGGTGGCGCGAGGCGAGAGTCGTGGCCGACGCGTTCGGCGCGGGAGCGCCCTCGGACGCCGCGTCACGAGCCCGCATGCTTCGCGCGCTGGGC
>CAYVSR010000345.1:0-3698 GCA_964453125.1 uncultured Phycisphaeraceae bacterium
CCGAATCTCCCCCGGGCCCTGCCGATCTCCGTCCCCACGCGCATCCTTGCGGCGGTTGCTGGCGGAGTCGGCTTGTGGAATCCCCGAAAACCAAATCTAGTTGGAACTGAATAGTCTGTGTTACCGACGTAGATATTCCCGCGCTGTAAATGCAGTGTCAAGGGGGGGTTGGTAAACGCGTGCTGTAGTGGCGGCGCATTCACGCGGCCTTCGATGGGCCTTCGAGAGCCCATCGAGAAGTGAATTGCCGATGGTTTTGCGCGGCTGTTCTCAGGGGCGCGTTCGGAGGGTGCGCGCGCCGCCCGCGGGAAGTTTGAGCTCCCTTTCCCCTTGCCAGCGCTCGACTTAGGTCTTCCTAGTTTTTAGTTGTGCACATTTCCAGCGCGTACGCAGCGCGACCCGGCCGATTCGTCGTTGCAACGCGGCCGTTGATCCATCTGCACGTGCGATTACGCGACATCGCCCACCGCGCGTCATTCGTGTTGCGAACCAGAGCGGGCGCGCGACAAGCGCGAGGGGCTCAAAGACTCGCGGCGACCCGACGGGTCGGCGCGATTGCTCTGCAGCCGATCGGATCGCTCCAAGCACGCCTGCACCGCCCATAGATCGCCGACCTCACGGTCGACGACTCGGACGTCCCTAGTACTAGTTAGCGTCCGGCCACGCTGGCCGGGCCTCCTCTATTTCCTCTAGTTAGGGAGCTACCCAATGCGTCCGATCACCCGTCGCGTCTTCCGTTTCGCGCTCCTGCTTGCGGCGATGGCTGCCGCCTTGATCCTGAGCGGCTGCAACTCAGGCTCCGGCCAGCAGAACAACTACTTCTACCTCTCTCTCCCCCTTCCGTAACCGGCTTCCGAAGCCCGGTCCATCCCGCGCACCCCCGGACGCTTGCCCGCCCGGGGGTGTTTGTTTGCGGAATCGCCGCGATCCATCCTTCGCCTGTGACGCCCACTTCTGTGGACGCTTGGGCCGTCCGCAACACAATGCTGTGTGTTTTGATGGCGCGAGGGGTTTGCCTGTTCCAATCGTGCGCGCTGTTGATTAACGTTTCCCTCATCTTCAACGAGGGGGCGCCGTGGGCAAGAACGTCAACAATCCGAACCAGATCGGCGGCACCAGGATCCGGCTTACCGACCCGAAAGACCTCGCGCTGTTCAATTGGTGGCGCGAGTTCGTCGAGAAGCCGTGGGTCCGGGCCATCGCTCCGAACAAGGAAAAGGTGGTCAAAAGCCTCCTCTGGCACCTCAAACGGCTCGACGACGACAAGCATCAGAGCGACATCGAGGCGATCCTGGGCGACGGCGTCTCGCAGAACGGCGCGCCGATGCTCGACGAGGTGCTCGAGCAGCTCTCGTGGGGCGAGCACGCGTTCCACGGCAAGCGGTACTCCTGGGCGCTTCTTGAGTTTCAGCAGCTCGACGCCCAGACGACGAGCCGACGGATGCCGTCCCTCGAGCGGTTCGCCCAGTTCCGTCAGGCGCACTGCTGGATGGATGGACCTCGCCGGCCTGCTCCGGCGGAAGGCGCTTCGGGCGCAATCTGCCGACGAAATGGCGACGGAGCATTTCCGGGCCGCCCTGGAGTGCCTCGTCGAGGCCGCCCGGCTGGGAGACCGGCTCGTCACCAAGACGACGCACCGCATCCTTCGATACAACCTCGCCTGCACCTACAGCCTCATGGCTCAATTCACCGTGGAGGCCGCGCTCGTCGGCCACGCCCCGCTGACGACGGTGCGGGCCGCGGCCGGGGTGCGCGGCGCCGGCAAGCCCAGCGATGAGGAACTCGATCGCAAATGCGCGGCGCTCTGGCAGGAACTCGGGAGGGACTGGCGTGACCTTGTGCCCCACGAGATCCGGGACGAAGCCGCCGTTCGGGCGAGAGCCGCTATGAAGTGGCTGCAAGAAACCTCGAACGAGAAGGGGATGCCGCGACTGGGCGGCTTCATCTATGAGTTCGCGGAAAGCGACCCTGATTTGCTGCTGATTCGCCACGACAAGGAGTTGGGGTCCGAGTTCCAAGGATGGCTTGAGACAGGGCGGAGCGACAGCGACGCCAACCTGCTCGGAGCCGCCCAAGACCTCATCAAGGATGCAAAGGCACGTCATCAACGCGGTGGTCAACGGCAAGTCGCCGAGACCAAGCCCGGCATGGAAAGGGGCGCCGCCCCCGTAGGGTCGGCGCCGCCTGAAGCGCTCTGACATGGCCGGCTCACGCCAGCTTCGTGTGGGAGGCGGCATCGCCGAGCTTGTCCGCTCGGTTCTCGTGCAGCTTCGCCAGCGCGGGGAACGCCTGGATGTGACCCTTGACGCCGTGCGCGGCCGCCTCGCCGAGCTTGTGGCTGTCGAGCTTGGCCAGGTGGGCGCCGGTCGGAACGCCCTTGGGGTCCAGCTTGACGAGCTTGGCGTGATCGCCGAGCTTGTCGCCGTGGGCGGGGTGGCTCGCGACGGCCGCGCCGGCGGCCAGGACGACTCCGAAAGCGATCGACGTGACGATGCGGGCGCGGATCGAAGCGGACTTCATGGGGTAACTCCTCTTGCGTACCTTGCGTTCAGGCCGGTCGCTCCCCCGCTCCGATGCGGGTGACACGCCAGCGCTGTCATGCCTAACGGACGGGCCCCGGCGCCCGCGTGATGGGCTCTTGTGGCGCGGCCGTGCAATGCACACGGCGCGCGTCCCCGGCGTCGGGCAATTGCTGGCATGGCGCCATCACGCTGCCAGCACTCACGGTCCCCAGTTGGGCAGCAACCATCGTCACACAAGGAGACACCGATGGATTTCCCTCGACTGACCACCGAACCCGCGATTGCCCACGATTCCTCGGTAAAAGCGCGCGCCGCGGGGAACCACGACCCGGGCCTTCTCGTATCTGATTGGCTCAAGCGCGGGCCGGGGTTGGCGTGGAATCGAGGTTGGTTTGACTGCATGGCGAAAGCACTCTTCGCGGTCCGAAGCGGCGACGTCGTCGCGGCTCGACGCCAGGCGTCCGCGGCGGTCGGCCGCGCGACGACGACCATGGAGCGCGGCTACGCCCACCGCCTGCTCAGCGAGGTCGCGATGCTCGAGGGAGCCGACGACATCGCCCTCCAGTTCGCGTGGCGGGCCCACGAAGCACTGCCCACCGACCGATGGGTCCGCCAGACTCTCACTCGAGC
Source organism: uncultured Phycisphaeraceae bacterium (assembly GCA_964453125.1). Classification (GTDB taxonomy): domain Bacteria; phylum Planctomycetota; class Phycisphaerae; order Phycisphaerales; family UBA1924; genus CAYVSR01. The sequence goes on from CAYVSR010000345.1 coordinate 3,153, forward strand.
CCTGGCCGCATCCGGCAACGATCGTCTGGCGGCGGAGCTCGCCGACGACCTGCCTCTGGACGCGAACGCGCAAACAGCGCCGGTCTGAGGCCACCGCTTGCTCGACATCACGGTGTGATCGGCGCGCGTCCACAGAAATAAGGGACGCTGTTCTCGCTCGCACCTGCCCCGGAGTCGCCAAGCCATGACCGTCGATGACACGATCGGAGGATCCGACCGTCTCCTTCCTGATGCCGCCCTCGTGAAGATCGAGGCCGCAACAGGGCGCGCCGCCACCCCGCGCTTCGGTTTCACCGACGACGACCGCGAAGAGACGCGGCAGGACGCCGTCCTTGAGGCCCTGTCGGGACAGACGCCGCCCGACAAGCTCACCGACGAAGAGATCACGAGGATCGCGAACCGTTGCGCGAAGCGCGTCCAGCGGGCGAAGGCCAAGGGCAAGGTCATCTCCCTCGACGGCCTCGCCGAGACCGCCGGCAGCCACGACCCCAACATCGCCCGCCGCGTCGCGCCGCTGACCGACCGGCAGCACGCCGCCTGACCTGC
>CAYVSR010000346.1:0-3671 GCA_964453125.1 uncultured Phycisphaeraceae bacterium
TCCCACCGATCGGGTCGATGATCGAGCCGGGCGCGTGCGTGCCCGATTCTTGGGCGCCCGGGGGCGCCGCTTCCGCACGCAGCAGTTTCACAGGCTCGCCGCGCAGCGTCGCAGACACCCCCGGCCAGGGGGAGAGGCCGTTGATCCGACGCCGGCAATCCTCCGCGGTTGCGGAGAAATCGACCCAGCCGTCCGCCTTGCTCAGTTTCCCGGCGAGCGTGACGAGCGATTCTTCCTGCGCGACGCCGCGCTCGGCGCCCGACCGGCGCTGCTCGAGCACGCGCAGGATGAGTTCCGGGCCGTCCGCCGCGAGCAGGTCGTGCAGATCGCCGGCCGTCGTGCGAGACGTGGTTGGTCGGCGGGACTGCGCGTACACGACGCCCGCGTCCATCCGCTCGGCGAGCGCGATCACGCTGTTGCCGCTCTCCGCGTCGCCCGCGAGGATCGCGTGATTGATCGGTGCGGCGCCGCGCCAGCGGGGCAGGAGTGACGCGTGGAGGTTGATGGCGAAGCGGTCGGCGAGCAGGGGGGCGCCGAGTTTCTGCCCGAAGGCGATGACGACCCATGCCTCGGCGTCGATGCCTCGCACCTGCGCGACAACGCCGGGCTCGTTGATCTTCGTCGGCTTGAGGAGCGCCGCGCCGGGCAGGTGCTGGGCGGCCCACGCGCCCACGGGCGTCGGGGTGAGTCGCATGTCCCGACCGGCCGGTTTGTCGGGCTGGGTGACGACCAGCGCGATCTCGTGCTCCCGCGCGAGCGCCTGGAGGGTCGGGATGCCGAACGCGCCCGAGCCGAGGAAGACGAGCCTCACGCCCGCCGGCCCTTGCGCGGGGCGGCGCCCTCATCGGCAGATTTCTCGAGGTCGCGGATAGCCGCCTTGTTCTTGAGGCGCGACATCTGGGTGAAGCGGTCGATGATCAGCACGCCGTCGAGGTGGTCCATCTCGTGCTGGCAACAGCGGGCGAGGAGGCCGGCGCAGCGGAGGGTGAATTCGCGTCCATCAAGGTCGGTGGCGCGGACGGTGACGATGGGGGGCCGGAGCACGTCGCCGCGGATCTCGGGGAGGCTCAGGCACCCCTCTTCGAAGGGCTCGGGCGGGCCCTCGGTGGTCACGATGACGGGGTTGAGGAAGACGCGCGGGCTGGCGGTGGCGGTGGGGGGGTCGGCCTCGGGCGATCGTTCGGCGTCGGTGGCGACGTCGGCGACGACGAGGCGCCACGGGAGGCCGATCTGGGGCGCGGCGAGGCCCACGCCGTCGGCCTCGTTCATGAGTTCGATCATGCGCATGGCGACCGCCCGAACCTCTGGCGTGGTCGCGGGCACGGGGTCGGCCCGGTCGCGGAGGACGGGCGCGGGGTAGGTCAGGATGCGGAGTCGGTCGGCGTCCACGTGAGGATGGGCGAGTGTACGGGCGTGCGCGGCGCGGGCCAAGCAACCGGCGAACGTTGACGCTGCAAAGTCGAATCCCGTAGCATGAACCACACGTATCGGGGCGTGCCGATGCGCGCCGGAGAGCCCACGTCGAGACCCCCGGAGCCCCTGTTGGCGCTGTTCGACAAGATCAAACTCGGGAGCAAGGCGGGCGGCGACGGCGCCGCCGAAAGCGGCCCCCCGGCCGAGGGCGGCGCGCCCGGCGGCGCCGACGGCTTCACGGCCGACGGCGCGAAGGCGGCCAAGTTCTTCGATCGCGCTCGGTCCGTCCACGACACGACGAACTACGAGTACGCCACCACGCTCTGGCTGCAGGGCCTCCGCCAGGACCCGACCAGCATGGCGGGCCTCGAGGGCTTCGCGCAGTCGGCGCAGTCGTTCGCGCAAACGGAGAAGCGCGACAAGCCATCGAAGGACCAGACCTCGAACTTCGGGGGCAAGGGCACGCTCGAGAAGTACCTCGAGCAGTTGCTGTGGTGGGGGATGCGCCCGTCGGACGGCTCGCTCGGGCTGAAGGTCGTGGAGTCGGCGGCGCGCCTGGGGCTGTCCGAGGCGGGCTACTACCTCGGCATGCGCACCCTCGGGGCGCTGACCGCGACCAAGCCGAAGAAGTCGGAACTGCTCACGCTGATGCGCTCGCTCCAGAAGCTGCAGGCGTTCGACCTCGCGGTGCGCGCGGGCGAAGCCGCCTCCGCGCTCGACCCGAACGACGCCTCCCTCCAGGCCGAGGTGCGGAACCTGGCGGCGCAGAACACCATGTCGCGCGGCGGGTACGAGAAGTCCGGCGCCGCGGGCGGCTTTCGCGCGAACATCAAGGACCTCGAGGCGCAGCGCCGCCTGATCGAAGAGGACAAGGTCGTCAAGAGCGAGTCCGCGGTGGACAGGCTGATCGCCGCGGCGAAGGAGGACTACGAGTCCCGCCCGTCGGACCGCGCGGCGATCGCGAAGTACGCCGCCGCGCTGCGCGACCGGGCCCGACCGGAGGACGATAAGGCGGCGTTCGACCTGCTGACGAAGGCGTACGCCGAGACGCAGGAGTTCCGTTTCCGCCAGCAGGCGGGCGAGATCCAGCTCAAGCACGCCCGGCGGAAGCTGGCGAAGTACAAGCAGGAGGCGGACGCGAACCCCGGCGACGCGAGGGCCGCCGAGACGCACAAGAAGGCGCACGAGGCGTTCCTGCGCAAGGAACTCGAGGAACTCCGCCTGCGGGTCGAGAACTACCCGACGGACACGGGACTGAAGCTCGAACTGGGCGTGCGCCACTTCCTGCTCGGTGAGGACGAGAGCGCCATCGCGCTGTTCCAGGAAGCGCGCAACGACCCCAAGAACCGCGGGCGGGCGCTCGCCTATCTCGGCCAGTCCTTCCTCCGCATGGGCTGGGCGGACGAGGCCGTGGACTCGCTGCGCACGGCGCTGGCGGCGCTCGAGACGCAGAACGACGAGACCGGGCTGGACGTGCGCTACAACCTGATGAACGCGTTGGAGCGCAAGGCGCGCGACCACCGTGAGGCCGGCGCGGCGGAGGAGGCGTACAAGATCGCGTCCTCCATCGCGATGCAGCAGATCAACTACCGCGACATCCGGGCTCGGCGCGACGACCTGCAGAAACTGTCGCGTGAAATCAAGGCCGGGGGCTGAGGGCGTGGCCGGCGCGGGGTCGGGCGTCGTCGTGATCATCCCCGCGCGCCTCGGCTCCACGAGATTCCCTCGAAAGATGCTGGCGGACAGGACCGGCCGCCCCCTGATCGCGCACGTGGTCGAACGGGCCCGCGCCGCCTCGGGCGTGTCGCGCGTGGTCGTCGCGACGGACGCGGAAGAGATCGTCTCCGCGGTCCGCGCCGCGGGCGCGGAGGCGGTCATGACGGCTGTTTCGCACGTCAACGGCACGAGCCGCATCGACGAGGCCGCGCAGGCGCTCGGCCTCGCCGACGAGCAGGTGATCGTGAACGTGCAGGGCGATGAGCCCGAGATCGAGCCGCAGGTTCTGGGCGCCGCGGTGCGGGCGCTGCTCGGCCCGGCGGGCGGGCGCGAGCGGGCGATCGGCACGCCCGCCGCGCCGATGGGGCCGGGGGACGACCCGTCCAACCCCAACGTGGTGAAGGTGGCGATGCGCACCGACGGCGTCGCGCTGTATTTCTCTCGCGCGCCGATCCCGCACCCGCGCGAGGCGGGTGGGCCGAGCTCTACGTCGACGGCCAGCACGTGGGCGCCGGGGCGGCGCACCCGACCCAGTGACTCGT
>CAYVSR010000347.1:0-3670 GCA_964453125.1 uncultured Phycisphaeraceae bacterium
CCATGCCCCGACCCCCCCGCTGGATTCTCGCGCTGTGCCTCGTGCTCGGCGTCCTGCTGACGCTCTCCGGCGGCGTCGGGCTGGTGCGCGCCCTCGGCGCCCACCCAGTCAACTGGTTCTCCTTCGGGTTTGAGACGCTGCTCATTGTTTGCGGCGCGTTCGGCGTCGGCTGCGGGCTTGGCAGGTTCCGCGAGGGCCCCGCGCTCGCGATGCTCTGTGTCGCTGGCGCCGCGCTCGTCTCGACGGCGCTGGGCTACAGCGCGTCGCACGCCGGCTTCGGCGGCATCCAGCGCAACCCGATGGCCTTCGCCCGGATCGCGGGCGCGTTCGGCTTCGGCGCGCTCGCGGCGCTCACGGTCATGTCGCGCCGGCCGCACGCGAGCGCGGCGTCGGCGTTCAGCGGCGTGGTGATGGGCGCGCTGGCGGCGGGCGCGGGCGCGCTGCTCGCGCTGCCCGGCCCTCGCGCCGTGATCGTCGGGCTGCACCCGGTGCTCACGACCCTCGTCTTTCTGACGCTGGGCGTCCTGCTCGTGGCGTTCATCTCGGCGAGCGCACACAATTTCATCCGCGCTCTCGAGCACGGCAAAGAGGCCCCGCCTCCCGCCCCGGGAGCCCCAGGAAAGACCGAGAACGCCTGAACCGGCCCGCGCGGGGCGGAATCGGGCCCTCCCGGCCCCCAACAACGCCATAGGATCAGCCCATGTTCTCCTTCCTCCTGGTGGTGTGCGGTGTGGCGCTCGGCGGCATGGCCGCGGCGCTGGCGTTCATGCTGCTCCGCCGGGGCGCTTCGAAAGCGCCGACCCAGATCACCACGCACACGATCGCCGAGCGCGTCCGCAGCGTGGGCAAGCTGGTGGGGCTCGAAGTGACGGCGAAGGAGATCGCGACGAGCGTGAAGGGCTGGTCGTGGCTCCCGCCTCTGCTGCTGACGCCGGCGCGAGTCGCGATGATCTTTCACTTCGAAAAGCAATACACGGTGGACCTGACGCGCGTCGGGCCGACGGACGTGGAGGACGCGGGGCGCACGCCGACGGGCGCGCCGCGCTACCGCCTGCGCCTGCCGCCGATCGAGGGCTCGCTGCGTCTGGTCGATCTCGAGCCGTACGACATCCAGGCGGGCCGGGCGCTGGGGCTGCTGGACGTGATCCAGATGGACGCGACGACGCAGAAGGACCTGATCCGCCGGGCGCAGGACCAAGCGTCGTCGCTGTACCAGTCCAACGACGCGCGCTACGAGCGCGAGGCGCGGGCGAGCGTCGAGCGCCACCTGAGCGCATTGCTCTCACTCTTCGGGGTCGAGGTCGAGGTCACGTGGGCGACGCAGGCGCCCGCCCCTCGCGCGGGCGCGCCGGACGCGCCCGAGGCCGCACCGATCGGCGTCCCTTCGTGGGGCGCTCGCGCGGTAGGCTCGGCGCGTGGCATCGTCTGAGGCGCCCGCGCCCGCAAACAGAGCGATTCGCGGCGACCCGGCGCTGACGCGCCGACTGGCGTCGCTCATCGAAGACGGGGCGTGGCTCGGCCGTTGCGCCGTCCTCAAGCGCGACCGGCGGTGCGTCGTGCGCGCCGGCGACGCCCCCGGCGTCGGCCGGGTGGTGGTCAAGACGTGGACGCTGACTCGTCCGCGCGACGCCCTCTCGCGGCTCGCGGGGTCGACGCAGGCCCTCCGCCACTGGCGCGGCGCCGCGACGCTCGCGAGCCTCGGCGTGCCGACGGCCGAGCCGCTGGCGGTATTTCGTCGCGGGCGCGCCGAGACGCTGGTCATGCGCGAGATCCCCGGCAAGAGCCTGCTGCGCCACCTCGACGAGATCGCGCGCGACGTCTCGACGCTCGATGCGCGTGGCCGCGCCGAACTCGCGCGAGCCGTGGGCGATGGCGTGCGCGCCCTGGCCGACCGGGGCTGGTTCAACCGCGACCACAAGCCCTCGAACATCATCGTCACCGAGCGCGAAGGGCCAATGGCGCCGGGCGAGGCGCGGTTCGCCATCGGCGTGATCGACGCGGTCGGCATCCGGCGCGACCGGCTGCGCTGCGGCGGGCTGCGGATGCTGACCAGCCTGATGCTCGAGCCGCTCGGCGTGGATTGCCCGCCGTCGCGCGCATTGCGCATGCGCGCGCTCCTGGGCGCCAGCGACGGGGCGAGCCTGAAGGCGCGAAAGTCCGCGTGGCGCGCCGTGAGCCAGGCCGTAGACGAGCACGGCGACCCGACGCCGAAGATCAACCCGCTGCTCACGACCGAAGCGTGATGCGCGCCGGCGAGCCCAGCGCGGCGCCGACCGCGCTGGCCACCGCGTCGAGCGTGATCCGGTCGATGCGGCAGCGCTCGGGGTGGTCGTCGGCAACCTCCTCTTCGGGGAGCGACGGGTCCGCGACGAGGATGGTCTCGAGCGGGAGCGGGCGCCCGTCGCGTCGGGGCGGGCAGTAGGGCGAGATCGTGGTCCAGCGCGGGTCGGTGGGGCCGAAGAGGGAAACGACGGGTGTCCCGAACGCCGCGGCGATGTGGCGCGGGCCGGTGTCGTTGGTCACCAGGAGCGCCGCCCGGCGCAGCAGCGCCTTGAGCGAGCCGAGCGTGACGCCCAGCGAGCAGAGGTCCGCGACGGGCTGCGCCGCTGCACGAACGATCGTCGAGACGAGCGCCGCCTCGGCGGGCGAGCCGGTGACGAGCACGGGCGTGTGGGCGCCTGTGATGGAGCCGTCCGCGAGGCCCGCGCTGAGCGCCGAGAACCGCTCGGCCGGCCAGCGCTTGGCGGGGTTGTTGGCGCCCGGGTTGAGCACGACGAACGGCGCACCCCGCGCAACGCCGGCGCGGGAAAGCAGGTCGTCGGCGGCGCGCTCGTCGGCCTCGGTGGTGGCGAGGCGCATGGGGGGCGCGGGACGGGCGTCGTCGCGCCCCGCGGCACGGAGGAACTCGCGCGCCAGCGCGAGGTAGTAGTCGCAGGCGGGCACGGGGGCCCACGCGCCAGGGTCGGCGCCCGAGCGTGAATACGGCGCGGTGTCGCGCCGGCGCGCGGGCGTGAGGCGGCGCGTGAGCAGCATCGCCCTGCCGTCGCGGTCGTAGCCGACGCGCTCAGGGATGCCCGCGAGGCGCGCGGAGAGCGCGGTGGAGAACGAGTTGGTGAGCAGAATGGCGCCGGCGTAGCGGCGCGTGCGGACGCGCTGCGCCGCAACCTTGGGCGCCATGATGCCCGAGGGCGGCGCGCGGTGGGTCTCGTCGAACAGGTCGAGGCCCGCGAGGGTCTGGTCCACCCCCGGGCGCGCGAGCACGCCGATGAATGCCCCGGGCAGCGAGGCGCGGAGGAGCCCGAGCGCCGGAGTGGCCATCACGGCGTCGCCCACCCACGAGGGAAGGACGACGAGAACCCGGGGCGTCTCGGACGCGGGATGGCCCGGCCCGGCGCTCACGCGGGCGTCTCTGGGGCAGGGCCTGATGCGGGACGGGGAACGGCCGGCCCGACGAGGGCGCTGGGAGGCGGGGAGACCGGGAGGGGCGTCACGGAGGGGAGTATGGCGGCTTGGCGGCGCTGGCGGGAGACCGCCGATGGGCGGCAGCAGGCGGGGAGCGGAGCGCGGGGCGGGGCGGGTCAGGGACGAGATCGGGGGCTGACTTGTAGCCGGTGGTCGGGGCGGCTACATTTCTCCCCTCTCGCCCCGGCCTCGGGAACGCCGGGTCGGC
>CAYVSR010000348.1:0-3648 GCA_964453125.1 uncultured Phycisphaeraceae bacterium
GACGTGCTGGCGCCGAAGATCGGCGAGATCATCGGCGGCTCGCAGCGCGTGGAGCGGCTGGACGTGCTGGATCAGCGGCTCGACGAGATGAAGCTGCCGAAGGCGGACTATTGGTGGTATCGCGACTTGCGTCGCTACGGCACGGTGCCGCACGCGGGCTTCGGGCTGGGGTTCGAAAGGTTGATCCTGTTCGCGACGGGGATGGCGAACATCCGGGATGTGATCCCGTTCCCGCGGGCGCCGGGGACGGCGGAGTTTTAGACCCCCTGCAACCCCCAGCTTGAAACTCTGCGGTCGGCGTCGCCAACGAGACGCGACCGTCAGGGAGCGTGCCGCGTGTCTATCGCGCCTTGCCGACACGGCTGCCTCCCACGCTCCCTGACGGTCGCGTCTCGCGTCGGGCGCGTCCCGCGCGAATCACCCGCCGCGTCGTGCGAAGGCAGGGCGGGAGCGCCGTCGCGCGCCGAGCGCTCCCGCGACCGCAATGAGCGCCAGCGTTCCGGGCGTCGGCAGGCTCGTGAGCGTGAGTCGCACGAGGTAGCCGTCGTCGTAGTCGTGGCGCGCCAGCGCGAGGATCTGGCCCGCGTCGTTCGCGCCGATGGCGTCCGTCAGCACGATGCCGGAACCGGGCTCAAGAAACCAGTTGAGATCGAGCAGGCCGGTCTCGCGCGACCAGATGGTCGCCCGATTCGAGTAGTAGTAGCCGGTGTAGGAGACGCCGACGACCCAGCCGAGATTGTTGATCGCGTACGCCTGCGACTGATCGCGCCCCGGGAGGACGCCCAGGTCCTCGAAGCCGTGATCGTCGGTGAAAATGAAGGCTCGCTGTGTTGCAGAGACTGACCTGTCGAGCCAGGACGAGCCAGCGACATCTCCATGATCGTTGATCGCATTGCCGACGCTCTGGCCGCCGAGCGAGCCGAGCATCACGAGCCCCGTGGCGTCGGAGTATCGGAACGCGCGCCCGTCGGTGTGTTGTGTGTACGACGAGCCGGTGACCTGCCCGGCGTTATTGATTGCGTTTGCCCAGGTGTAGGCGCCGCCGAAGGTGGGGAGGTAGTCCACGCCGATGCCGGGTGTGTAGCGGAAGGCGCGGTCGGGCGCATACGCGAACCGGCCGCTCCCGCCAACGACCACGCCAGGCTCGTTCATGCCCCCGATGAAGTACGACGCCTGCGGGCCGCCCAGCGTCGTTGGCGCCCCATCCGTTGGGAACACGCTGATGAACTGGAGATGATCGGGGTTAACCTCAATGAAATCGAGCGCGACATTGCCCCGGCTGTTCGCGGCGATCGCGAAGGGCGAGACGTACGACGGCACGGGCAGCGGCACAAAGCCGGTCGCGTCGGTGTAGCGTGCGAGCCGGGCAAGGTCTCCGTCCGGGATGAACTTGTAGACGTCCCCGTTCGAGGTCATTCTCGAATTGGTCCAGCCGCGCCCCAGTTCCACGAGCGTCGCCGCGCACGTGGAGTTCGCGAGCGACAGCGCGATCGTGACGATAGAGAACTCTGAGAGCCGCATGCGCATCTCCTGTGCGAGACTCGCGCCGGCGTCGCCCGGGCGCTGACAGGCCATCGGCTATCGTTGATGCCTGCCATGAACGAACGCCCACCACATGCCCCCCGCCCTCTCATCGGCGTCACGACGAATGTGGACGACGCGAAGTTCACGAGCGGGCGCCGCTACGCCGACGCGGTGGTGCGCGCGGGCGGGTTGCCGGTTCTGCTCGTGCCCCCGGCGGACCCGGCGCTCGCCGAAGAGATCGCGCGTGCGCACGCGGCGCTCGTCGATGGCGTCGTCTTCACCGGCGGGCCGGACGTGCGCATGGAGCAGTTCGGTGAGGCCACGCACCCGGCGGCGAAGGTGATGCACGCCGCGCGCCAGGCGTACGACCTCGCGCTGTATCGCGCGATGGACGACAAGGCGAACCTGCGCAAGCCCGTGCTCGGCATCTGCCTGGGCATGCAGGAGATGGCGCTGCACCGGGGCGGGCGCCTCACGCAGCACATGCCGGACGTGATGGGGGACGAGAAGGCGAAGGGCCACGCGGCGGACGCGCTGCACGAGGTGCGCAGCGTCGGCGCGAGCGCCGCGATGGGCGGGGTGGCGCTGGGCGCGCCAGCCGGCGAGCCCGCGGGCGGGCGCGTCGCGTCGTGGCATCATCAGGCGGTGAACGACCCCGGTTCGCTCAAGATCATCGCGACGAGCGACGACGGCGTGATCGAAGCGGTGGAGGACCCCTCTCGCCCGTTCTATCTGGGCGTGCAGTGGCACCCGGAGCGCAGCCCGAACTCGCCGGGCGCGGATGAACTGGCGGACGGCTTGTTCAGACGCCTCGTCGAACGCGCTCGGTCGTGACGAGGTGAATGTTCTATCCTGCGCCCATGTGGACGTTCGCCAGACCGCCGCGGTTGCCGCTGATCGCGCCCTCGATCCTCTCCGCCGATTTCGCGCACATGGAGGATGACTGCCGCACGGTTCTGGACCGCGCCTACGGCGGGAACATCGACGGCGGCGCCGAACTCCTGCACCTCGACGTGATGGACGGCCACTTCGTGCCGAACCTGACGATGGGGCCCGACATGTGCCGCGCGATGCGCCGCGTGTTCCCCGGCGCGTTCCTCGATGCGCACCTGATGGTCACCGACCCCGGGCGATTCGTCGACGCCTTCGCCGACGCGGGCGCGAACAACGTCACGTTTCACGTCGAGGTCACGCCCGATCGCGCGGCGTTCGAGCTTCTCGTTGCGCGCATCGTGGCGCGCGGCATGTCGGCGGGTCTCGCGATCAACCCGCCCACGCCGATCGACCGCCTCTGGGCGCTCACGCCACCCGGCTCGGCGCTGCCCCCGGGGCTGGACCTGTTCTTGGTGATGTCCGTCAACCCGGGGTTCAGCGGGCAGGCGTTCATCCCGGACGTGCTGGCCAAGACGCGGGCGATCCGCGGGGCGTTCCCGGGGGCACGAGTGCAGATGGACGGGGGGGTGGGGCCCAAGACGGTGGCGGCGTGCCGCGAGGCGGGGTGCGATGTCATCGTGGCGGCGTCGGCCATCTTCGGGCTGCCGACGCCGGCCCGGGCCGGGGCCATTGCCGGGCTGCGGGCGGGATCCAGCCCGGCCTGAGGGCCTGGCGCTCCGGGGGCCCGGCTGACCAGAACGTGTGGTTTTTTGACCTCGCGGGCCCCATTCGTCCGGGAAGACCCCCGCTGCGGGGCCAGTCGGCGGGCAATACCGAACAAAAACCGAGTAATCAGCCGGGGCATGGTGTGCCGACGGTTGTAGGAGGCCGGTCAGGCGCTATGCTTGCTCCGGTCTTTCTCGAGGAAAATCCGCGAGGCGTTCCGCGCCTCGCCGCTATGGCGAAGAATGGCACCATCCATGTCCTGCTGGTCCGGTCGGGGGCCACAGAGTGGGACGACGCGGGTCGCGCGCAGGGCGAAACAGACCTGCCGCTGTGCCCGTCCGGGCGCGAGCGCCTGGCGGCGGAGCTGTCGGACCATTTCCGCTGCTGCGCGGGCTCGGCCTGGTCGGACCTCGACGGCGTGCTGCACGCCCCGGACGAGGCCAGCCGCGAGACGGCGAGCATCCTGGCGACCATGGCGGGCACGCGTACCAGGGAGCTGGACGGCCTCCGGGCGATGAACATGGG
>CAYVSR010000349.1:0-3638 GCA_964453125.1 uncultured Phycisphaeraceae bacterium
GGAGATCCGCGCCGCCATCGCGGCGTCGCGCCCGGACGTCGTCTACGTCGCCCTCGGCTGCCCCAAGCAGGAACGCCTCATCGTCGCCCTTCGCCCGCTCCTGCCTCACGCCTGGTTCACCGGCGTGGGCATCTCGTTCTCGTTTCTGTCGGGCGAGGTGCGCCGGGCGCCGCGCTGGATGCAGCAGACCGGCCTCGAATGGGTGCATCGCATGGTGCAGGAGCCCGGCCGCCTGATGAAGCGCTACCTCGTCGACAACGCGCCCTTCGCGCTCGCCCTGCTCGCGCGGTCCGGCGCCGAGCGATTCCGCAAGAGCCCCCGCGACACGGCCGGAGCCCACGCATGACCACCGCCCAGCAGCCGATCGCCGTCCGCAAGCCCCGCGTCTGCGCCGAGGGCTGCGCCGCCGCTCACCGCCTCGCCCTCGAATCCGGCGAGCCCGTGTTCATCCCCGCGTCCCTCTTCGCCGACGACCGCGGCTGGTCGCTCATGAACCAGTTGCAGGGCGTCATGACGAACGAGGGGCAGGTCAACTACTCCGTCCAGTACCCCGGCGTCATCAAGGCCTGGCACCGCCACACGCATCAGACCGACTTCTGGATCTGCCTCCGCGGGCACATCAAGGTCGGCGTGCACAAGGAGGGCGCCGACTTCGCGTGGCTCCAGGTCATCGGCGAGAAGGCCCCGGGCGTCATGGTCATCCCGCCGACCCTCTGGCACGGCGCCGCGACCGTCGGCCACGAACCCGCCGGCCTCTTCTACTACGTCACCAAGGCGTACGACATGAAGGCCCCCGACGAAGAACGGCGCGCGTTCGACGCACTCTCCGGCTTCCCATGGGGCGTGCGACATGGCTGACCCCTCGCTCCGCGGCGGCGTGCGCTGGGTGCTGCTCGTGGGCGGCCTGCGCGCCTCGCCCCTCGTCGCCGACGCCGGCGTCTCCACGCTCGACCTCTCCCTCGCGCCCGAACGCACCGCGCTCGAGCGCTGGCTCGAGGTCATCGCCGCCACGGCGGACGTCGCGCCCGTCGAGGGCGTCTGGGTCGTCTTCGGCGCCAACACGCCGCGACCCTCGGCGCCCAAGGCCAACTTCGGCGTGCGCCTCGAGATCGTCCCCGACCCGCGCCCCCTCCGCGGCCCGGCCGGCATCGTGCGCGATGTGTGCGCCGATTGGCCCGCCGACACCACCGTCGTCGCGAGCGAGGCGAAGCGTTGCCACATCGGTGGGCTCTCGCCCATGCTCCGGCGCCATTTCGAGTCCAACGCTGAGGTCACCGTCGGCGCCAACGTCGACGGCTCACCCGCCGGTGTCTATGTCCTCCGTCGGAGCACGCTCGAGTACGTGTCCGGGGCCGGCTTCATGGACCTCAAGGAGCAGTGGCTACGCCGAGCACAGGAACATAAGGCAGATGTTCGGGTTTTCAGGCTCGCGGGGCGCGGCGCTATGCCGCTGCGGACCCGGGAGCAGTTCCTTTCAGCCGCCATGGCCCTCTCCGGGCTGAGCCCGGAGGGGCGGTTGGCGCGATTTTCCGTGTTTGGGGCCGAAGGCGCGACCCCGGACGCGCCCTTTGTCGTTCTAGGACCCGGCGCGACGATCGGCTCGGGCGCCCTGGTGCTCGACTCGATCGTCATGGAGCGAGCCGAGGTCGGGCCCGGCTCCGTCGTCGTGCGGTCCATCCTTGCCCCGGGCGCCAGGGTCCAGCCGGGATCGGAAGTTGTCGATGCAGTCGTCACGGCCCGGGGCGTAGTATCGAAAGCGCACGAACGGAAAGGGTCCGAGAACCCGGCGGCGAAGACATGATGGAACGGCGTTCATGGCGGTTCGCTGACGGCGCCCTCTTGGCGGGCCTTTGCGCGCTCGCGGTCATCGCGACGTGGGGGGTCTGGCGGGACATCTTCACCATGGCCACCAAGGACGAGGAGTCGTCCCAGGTGCTCCTCGCGCCCGCCGTCGCCGCGTGGCTCATGTGGGTTCGCCGCGAACGCGCCCGCCAGGTCCGCCCGCGATGGACGCTCTGGGGCCCCGCGACCATCGCCGCCGGCTGGGCCGCGTCCGTCTATGGCCAGAGCAACGGGCACATGGTCCTTCAGCATCTGGGCGCGCTCGCCGCCGTCGTCGGCGCCGGCGTCACGGTGCTGGGCGTGCAGTTCGTCGTCAAGTTCTCGCCGGCGATCGCGGCGCTGCTGTTCGTGGTGCCGGTGCCCGGTCAGATCCGCCAGCAGATCGCCATCCCGCTCCAGCAGCTCACCGCCGCCATCGCCCACTGGGGCATGGAGTTGTTCGGCGTCTCCGTGACGCGCATGGGCAACGTGCTCAACATCAACGGGAACGACGTCGCGGTGGCCGAGGCGTGCAACGGCATGCGCATGGTCGCGGCGCTGGGGCTCGTCTCGTTCGCGTTCGTGTTCTCGTTCCCGATGCGTGGCAGCGTGAGGGCGCTCATCCTGCTCGTTTCGCCCTTCGTCGCGATCGTGTGCAACGTCATCCGCCTCGTGCCCACGGTGCTGCTCTACGGCTTCGCCGAGCACGACGTCGCCTCCGCCTTCCACGACGCCAGCGGCTGGGCGGTGCTCGTCGTCGCCCTGGGCATGCTCTGGATGGTCCTTGCGCTGCTGCGATGGCTCGAGGTGCCCATCGAGCCCTACGCCGCCGCGAAGCAGTAACCACGCCCCGAAGGAGAGGACGCGATGACCCCGAGCAGAGCCATGCAATTGTCGGCGCCCGTCCTGGCGGCGGCGATCCTGTCGGCCATGCTGGGCGTGAACAGCGTCCGCGGGCCGCGGAAGGACGACCTCCGCGCGTACCTCGACAACGTGCGCGACGTGATCGAGCGCACGCCGTACCAGATCGGCGAGTGGTCCGGCAAGGACATCGAGCCCCCGCCCGCCGCGCAGCGCCTCCTGAAGCCCAACAAGATCCTCCAGCGCCGATACACCGACGCCTCCAGCGGCCGATCGATCAACCTCCTGATCGTGCACTGCGCCGACGTCCGCGACATGCTCGGCCACTACCCGCCCGTGTGCTACCCGGCGCACGGCTGGGCGCCGATGAGCGCCGACGACGACGGCGTGCAGATCGACGGGTCCACATACCCCGCGCGACGCTACGCCTTCCGGCGCTCCGCTCAGGGCGCCGAGCAGTCCATCTCGATCCTCGGCTTCTTCGTCGTGCCGGATTCGAAGACCCAGATCGTCTCCAACAACGAGGACCTCGACACCATCGGCCAGCTCGGCCCCGCCGTCGGCCTCGGCTCGGGCCAGGTGCAGATCGTCGCCGACGAGCGCATGCCCGAGGCCGAACGACACCAGGCCGAACGCCAGATCATGCGCGCCATCGAGCCCGTCATCCGGGCCATCGCGACAGGAGCGGACCATGCGCGCCGGTGAACACGACCACGGTCTGCCGCTGCTGCTCGAGGCCGGGCCCTCGTCCGGCCAGCCCGGGCACGCGCCCGAGAGCCCCGTCTCGGTCGTCCGCCGCCTGCTGCGCGGGCGCTGGAAGCCCGCGCTCATCCTCGCCGCCTCGCTCGGCGGCGTCTTCGGCGCCGTCGGCTACCTGCTGAGCCCCCCGCTCTACACCAGCACCGGCCTCGTCGAGGTCAAGCCCACGCTGCCTTCCCTCATGTTCAACACGGACG
>CAYVSR010000350.1:0-3635 GCA_964453125.1 uncultured Phycisphaeraceae bacterium
CGGCCATAAGGTGGCGCCGGGGCGAGCAAATCGGAAGCCCGGGCACGCGGTCGGGGCGGGCGGGGTGGGGCGGCGGGGGGGGGGCGCCCCCGCGTTGGGTGTCCGCCCCGCGGCGCCCCCATTCCCTCCGGAACCAGCCCGACCCACGCATGGCACGACTCGGCCTCATCTCGGACATCCACGCCAACCTCGAGGCGCTCGAAGCCGTGCTCGCCGATGTCGCGCGCGTCGATCTTGACCACCTCATCTGCCTGGGCGACGTCGTCGGCTACGGCCCGGACCCCGCGCGCTGCGTCGAACTCGCGCTCGACGCGTGCGACCTCATCGTCATCGGCAACCACGAAGAGGCCGCCCTGCGCCGCCTCGCCGTGCCGCGGTTCAACCCCAACGCGCAGCGCTCGACGGACTTCACCCGCGGCGCCCTCAGCGCTGCGCATCTCAAGGCCATCGGCGCCTGGCCGCGCACGGCGTGCGTCGAGTCGCTCTCGGTGACGCACGCCTCGTTCGGCCCGCAGGCGCACGAGTATCTCTACTCGCCCGCGGCGGCGCTGCGCAGCCTCGCCGGGTTCGACACGCCCTTCGGCGCCGTGGGGCACACGCACGTGCCGTGCGCGTTCGCGATGGACGAGCCCTCGAGCGCCCCGCCTGCACACCCCGAGGCGTCGGCGGCTGCGCCCGAGCCCACGGTGCGCGCCTGCCTGCCCACCGGCCCCGCGCTGGTTTCGCTCGTCGGCGCCGGGCGATGCCTGATGAACCCGGGCTCGGTCGGCCAGCCGCGCGACAAGGACCCTCGCGCCTCGTGGGCCGTGCTCGACACCGAGGCGCGCACGTTCGAGGTTCGCCGCCTCCAGTACGACGCGCAGGCGGTGCTGCACAAGATCCACCGGGCCGGCCTGCCGGCGCGACTGGGCGAGCGCCTGTTGCTGGGGGCGTGACTGGGCCCAACTCTCGCGCCGGTCAGGCGTCGAGGTGCAGGTCCATCAGTTCGACATCGAGCACCCGTCCGAACTTCTCGCCGCAGCGGCGCTGGGTCCCGATGCGCGCGAACCCCGCCGCCTCGTGCAGGCGGATCGACACCGGGTTCGAATCAGCGATGCGGGCGATGAGCACGCGGACGGGCGAGCCCGGCCGGCGAGCGCGCGCGACGATCTCTCGCAGCAGCAGGGCGCCCAACCCCTGCCCGCGCTTGTCGGCTCGCACGTAGACCGATTCTTCCGCCGTGCGGTCGTACGCCTTCCGAGGCGACCACTGCGAGAGCGACGCCCACCCGACGATCTCGGCGTCGTCGACCGCCACGATCACCGGATGGCGCGAGAAATCGCGCGCGGTCAGCCACGCCTCGTCGCGCGGCAGAACCCGCGGCTCGGTGTCGAACGTCGCCGTGCCGTGCGTCACCTGCTCGTTGTAGATCTCAAAGATCGCCGGAAGGTCCGCCACCACTGCGTCCCGAATCACCACGCCCATGCCCCCAGAATACCCCGGCCCGCTCCACCCCCCGTCCCTCCGTGCCTTCGTGCCTTCGTCCCTTCCCCTCACACCTTCATCACTTTCCACTTCCCCTGCAGGAACCGCAGCCAGAACAGCGCCCCGCGCAGCACGATCTCCGAGCACAGGCCGATCCACAGCCCCGGCAGCCCGTTGTTCCCGAACGGCGCGGGGTTGTGCACCACGAAGGTGCCGAACCTCAGGTCCACGCCCGAGATCAGGAACGCCAGGGGCAGGCGGATCAGCCACGTGCAGACCCACGTGATCCACATCACCACCTTCGCGTCGCCCGCCGCACGCAGCGCCGAGCGCAGCACGATCCCCACCGCGAACGGCACCTGCACCCACCCTGTGATCGCGAGCAGCTGCGGCGTCAGCGCCAGGTGCTCGGGCTGGGGCGTGAACCACCCCGTGATCACGTGCGGCACGAGCAGGAAGCACACGCCCATCGCCCCCATGAACACCGACGCCACCCCCACGCACGCCATGATCACCCGCGACGCCATCGCGCTGCTGCCGGCGCCAAGCCACTGCCCGGCCAGCGTCGCCGCGGCGAGCGACATCGAGAACGCGGGCAGGAAGGACACCGCCTCGATGCGGATGGCCACGATGTGCGCGCCCAGCGCCCCCTCCGTGGCCATGGCGCCGACCATCATCACGATCAGGAAGTTGCCCGCCCACATGCCCACCGTCTCGAAGAAGTTGGGCAGCCCGACGCGCACGATGCGCCGCAGTGTGTGCCAGTGCGGGCGCAGTCGCCGGCGAGAGAGCGACACGCCGCCGCGCCCCCGCGCCAGCATGCACAGCACGATGATCGCGCCCGCCACCCACGCGCACACCGTGCCCGTAGCGATGCCCGCCACGCCCCACTTGAACGGGAAGGGGTTCTCGATCAGCGTCCGCGTCACGGCCTCGCCCGAGGGCAGCACGCTGGCGTGTCGGAACGCGGCGCCCGCGAGCGACCACGAGAGCACGAGGTTGATGATGTTGATCGTCACCATCACCGCCAGGGGGCGCTTGGCGTCCCCGGCGCCGCGCAGGCACGCGTTGCACGACTCCATCAGCGTCAGCGCCGGCACGCCGAACGCGAGGATGCGCAGGTAGACCATCATCAGGCGCAGCGGCTCGCCCTCCAGCCCCAAGAGCCTGCCCAAGGGCTCGGCCAGCACAGCCACCGCCAACCCCACCACCACGCCCAGCGACAGCGACACCAGCACCGCCTGCCCCACCGCGGCGTTCGCCACGGCGAGGCGCCCCCTGCCCACCGAGCGCGCCACCAGCGCGTTGGCGCCGATGCCCAGCGCGAGGCCCACCATCCCCATCAGCCACGCGATGTACGCCGCGCCGCCGATCGCGTCCGTCGCGTCGCGCGACAGGCCCGCCGCGACCACGGTGTCCACGGCGCCCACCAGCCACGTCAGGAACGACTCGGCCAGCACCGGCCACGAGACGACCCAGATCGCCGCCCACATCGTGAGCCCCGCGAGGCGCCCCGACCGCAGCGCCGGCTCGCCCGGCGCGATCGCGCGCCGCGGCGCGCCGGCCCCGAGTTCCGCGCCCGATGGCGCCGCGCCCTGCGCGAGCAGCTGCGGGTCTTCGCCGATCTGTTCGACGGCGTCTCGTTGCTTCGGGGGCGTGGTCACGAACCCCTTACCGTACCTTGATCGTCGCGAGCGCGAGGGCGACCAGCGCGACGGTCACGATCCACAGGCGCGCCACAACGCGCGTCTCCTGCCACCCACCCATGTGCAGGTGGTGGTGGTACGGAGCGCACCGGAAAATCCGCTTGCCTTTCGTGGCCTTGAAGTACCCCACCTGCAGCGCCACCGAGCCGATCTCCACCAGGAACACGCCCGACATCAGCAGCGCCAGCGCCTCCTGCCGGACCACCAGCGCCAGGTACCCGATGAGCCCGCCAAGGCAGAGCGCCCCCGTGTCCCCCATGAACACCGATGCGGGCGCGCAATTCCACCACAAGAACCCCAGGCACGCCCCCGCCATCGCCCCGCCCAGCACCGCGAGTTCATCCGAGCCCACCACGTGCGGCATGAGCAGGTACTGGGCCGCCGGCTGCCAGCCCGCGATCAGGCACAGCGCCATCAGCCCCAGCGCGACCGCCGCCGTCACCCCCGTGGCCAGCCCGTCCATGC
>CAYVSR010000351.1:0-3634 GCA_964453125.1 uncultured Phycisphaeraceae bacterium
GGCACTGCTTGGCGCACACGCCGCAGGCGATGCACCAGTCCTCGATCACGATGTTCAGGTCCTTGGCCTTGCGGATACTGGCCACGGGGCAGCCGATCATGCACACCGGGTCCATGCACATTCGGCACGAGGAGGGCACCAGGTACTTGTCGTAGCGCGGCCCCTCGCGGATGAGCCTCGAGATGCCGTCGTCGTGCGCTTCCGAGCACGCCTGGGCGCACTGGTCGCAGCGCGTGCACTTCTCGAGGTCGATCAGCATCAGGTTCTGGCCCTGCAGCAGGCCGAGGTCGTCCACCTGCTTCGAGGGCACCGTCGGCAGGATGTGCAGCGACGCCCGCACCTGGCCCAGCGAGCGCTGCGTCGCGGCAAGTTCGAGCATGTCCAGCACCGAGCGGTGCGGGCGGATGATCCGCTCGAAGTCCTCCGCGCGGATCTTCACCACCTCGACGCGCGCCGGGCGGCGCTTGCGCCCCGAGTCGATGATCGGGTGGTCCACCGCGGCGCAGGTCGCGTTGCGAGGCTGACCCCGGAGCAGGCCGGTTTCCCCGAAAAAATCGCCGCGAGTCAGGTACGCGAGTTGGCGCTCGCCCCCGGGGAACTTCTTCGAGACCTTCACCTGCCCGAGGCGCACGACGTACATGCCGTCCGGCGCGTCCCCCTCCTTGAAGATCGTCGCCCCCGCGTCGAACGCCATGAGTTCGGCGGCCTTCTTCAGTTCTTCGATCGCGTCGTCCGGCAGCGTCGCGAAGGGCGGGAAGTTGCGCAGGTGGTTGTCGAGCGCGCGGCTCTTGTACTTCGCGTCCATCCGCTCCTTGAACGTCTTGGAGCGCTGCAGCACCTCGTACATGTTCCGCAGGATCTCGACCATCTCGCACGAGGTCTCGGCCACCACCGTCGCCGAGCGAGGCGCCAGGTTCAGGCACGACATCTCGCCGAACACCTCGCCCGCGCCCAGCGTCGTGGCCAGCCTGCCGTACTCGAGGTCCACCGTGGCGTCGATCGGCACCAGCGACTTGGGGTCCCGCGCCGGCGCCTGCACCCGCTTCTGCCCGAATAGCGAGCCCACCATCGCGCGCACACGCTTGCGCTTCTTGCGCCCACCCGGCCCCATCCGTCGCTCGATGAACACGCTCGCCTGACCGCTCAAGATGTAGAACGCCGTCGTCCCTCCCTCGCCCTCCCGGCAGATCACCTCGCCGGGCGGGAAGGAGTGGATGCGCACCGCGCCGGGGTATTTCTCGAGCGCCTTGGGGTCGACGTCCTTGAAGATGTCGATCGATTTGAGTTCGTCGGCGGAGAGGGCGCGCCCCGTGGAGAACTCGGCGGTCGGCATCGCCTTCGCCATCGCGCGCGCTCCTTCGTGCCGCCGGGCGCCGCCGCCCCTTCCGCCGGGCGCGACCCGTGCGCCGGACAAGCCGGCACGAACCCCGTCCAGCCTACTGAGGAACCGGAACCTCCGCCACGAATCAAACCCCGGGCGCAGGCGCCCCGTTGACGCGGCCGCCCCGGCGTGGTTGACTGGCGTCCTCGTGAGCGGCCCCGGGGGGCCACAAGGAGACGGCAGATGCGTGACGAATCGCGTTCGTTCCGGCCGGTGTTCGCGCTCAGCGCGGCGTGGTCGGCGGCGTTCCTGTCCCTCGCCTCGGGCGCCGCCTCGGCCCGAGACGCCGGCGCCCAGGGCATGGTCGTCCTGCCGAAACTCGCCTACATCGGGAACCCCGGCTGCACCGGCGCCAAGTGCCACAGCGCCGACGCCGCGACGGAACAATCCGGCCAGATGATCGGCGACGAACTGACCATCTGGGACACCAAGGACCCGCACGCCAAGGCGTTCAAGACCCTGGCCGACGCGAAGTCCAAGGAGATCGCGGGCAAGCTGAAGGTCGCCGACGCCGCGACCGACGCCCGCTGCCTCTCCTGCCATTCGATGGCCTCCGTGCCCGATGCGCAGCGCAAGCCGGATAAGTTCAAGCACACCGTCGGTGTCGGCTGCGAGTCCTGCCACGGCCCGGCGGAGAAGTACCTCGAGCCGCACAAGCAGGCCGGCTGGTACGCCGCGCAGCGCAAGACGCTCGATGCCAAGGGCATGGCGGACACCTGGGGCGTGATCGACACCCACCGCATCGACACCCGCGCGGCGACGTGCGTCTCCTGCCACCTCCAGATCGACAAGGACATGCTCGACGCCGGTCACCCCGCCCTGCGCTTCGAGATGTACGGCTACAACTACTACGCCTTCGACCCCAGCGACGCCCACCAGCCGCACTGGGAGGACCCGCGCGGCGAGATGATCGATGCGCGCATGTGGGCCGTCGGCCAGGCCGCCGCGCTCGACGCCGCCAAGCGCCAGGTCGGCGCGTGGAAGGCCAAGGGCTGGGCCACCGCCGACGCGGAGGCACTCGAAGCGATGTACGCCTCGGGCGTGGCCGTCGCGAAGAAGGCCTTCGGCGCCGACACCGCCGCCGGGCTGCAGGCCGCCGCGCTCGACGGCGCGAAGTGCGCCGCCGCCGCGAAGGACCTCGCCGCGACCGCGCCGGGCGCGAAGTCGCAACTTCAGCGCAAGGTGATCGCCGCTGGCGTCGCCGCGCTGGTCACCGCGTCGTACGACAGCCGCAAGGAAGAGGCCCCGGACGCATTCTGGTCGGCGTACGACGAGGCGATCAAGGGCGAGGAGGGCGCGGGGTACGCCGACGCGGTCAAGAAGATGGCGGAGCAGGCGAAGTAGGCTCGCCCTCCGACGCCATCACCGCCCCGCGAACGGGTTCCGCGGCAGTTTCACGTACGGCAGCCTGATCGACCGCCCACCCACCGTGATGAACCCCCGGTCGCTCGTGCGCGCCGCGCCGAACTCGCGCAGCCCGATGCTGCCGGTGAACGCCACGAAGTCGTCCTGCTCGATGCCGTCGCCCGAGACACCGATCGCGCCCACCAGCACGCCCCCCTTGTAGAGCGGCACGGAGCCGGGGAAAATCTGCTGCCCGTTCTGCATGCCCAGCCCGGGCGCCGCCACGCCCCCGCCGCCGAGCACGCCGGAATTGAACAGGTCGAGCGCGAGCCCCTCGTCGCCGACGCTGGCGAAGTCGGTCAGGAACCCGACGAGGTTGGTCACAAGCAACTGCGTCTGCAGGCCGGTGTTGAAGGGCGAGAAGCGATCGGGCGGGCGCATGCTCAGCGGACCCGGCGCCGTGAGCGGGATGCCGTCGGGCAGCGTCGGGCGCGCGATGAAACCCACGGCGCGGTCTGAGATCGCGAGCGACCCGTCGAGCGCAATGCCGATGGCCGCGGCGGCGTCGGCGAACGGAGTGAAGCTGCCTCCCTCGGCGGCGCGCAGCGCGGCGCCGGCGTCGGGGCGCGAGAAGAACGCAGCGGTGCGCGCCTTCTGCACGCACACGTCGGCGCCGAACACGGGGGCATCGGCGTTGCGGAAGAAGCCGAGCAGATTGCCCTGCGCGTCCACCACGGCGACGTTTACGCGCGAGATCTGCGGCCGGTCGCGCCTGATCTGGGCGCGAAGCATGATGTTCAGTTCGTGGGCTCGTGTGAGCGCCGTGGTCACGTCCGCCGGCGTGAGGCGCTGCGCGCCCGCGGGCCCGGCGCCGAGGCCAGTGCGCGCGAAGCCGACGGGGTCCGGGGG
>CAYVSR010000352.1:0-3630 GCA_964453125.1 uncultured Phycisphaeraceae bacterium
GCGGGGCGCCCGGGTCGTCGGCGGTCCCGCTGCCGCAACTGGTCCGGCACTCGTCGCTCTGGTTCTGGCCGCAGCCCCACTCGATCCGGGAAGCGCCGTGCCCATCGCGGCAGACCACCAGCATGCCGGAAAGGAGCGTGCTCGTGAGGCTGAACCAGCCGAGCATGACCCAGGCAGTGATAGAGAGAAGGATGCCGCGCTTCATGGTGTTCTGGCTGCGAGGTGCGGTCGAGGTGATGAGAGTATATCGGCTCCGATGGCAGGCGTTGGTCAGAACAGTTCTGCGACTTCAACGCGGCCAGTCTCGCGATTTGACGGCCCCATGCGGTTCTGACGCTCACCTGCCCTGTGGCGAATCGCCCGAGCGAGCGGGTCGCAGAGGCCCTCCTGCAACCGACGCATGGACCGGTACTAGGTTCCCCATCCGACAGCCACACCGCTCGTGACCCGGAGATACCACCCGAACCCGCGACTACTCCCGCTCTGGAGTGTGGTCCGTGCTCTGCGCGGCTACCGGTTCGGCTTGCTTGGGCGCTGTCGGCGCCTCCCGTCGATACGGCGTCAGCGGATCGAGTCGATCAGCCACGGCGTGGGCCCAGTCGAGCCAGCGGTCCATCTCGCTGCCCGGGTCGATGCGGCCGTTCTGCTCCAGCGCCGTGCGCTGCAGGGCGCGTAGATAGCGGCGGACGCGCCGAGCACGCTCCCAAGCCTCGACCTCGAGGATCATCGAGTCGACGCGGGCCTGCGCTTCTTTCCGGCGCTGCTCTTCCTGGTAACGACGCTGCGCCTCAACGGCCTGTTGGCGCGCGACGCTCGCGCTCGCTGCTTTCCGCTCGCGCATGTCTTCCACGTGTTCCAGGATCCCTCGGACGATCTCGGGGATCATGTCTTCAACGAGGCGGACCGCGCCGTCCGACCACGAGCGGATGCGCAGCTTGTCCGACTCGCCTATGCCGCCGACCCGGCACCGTTCCTCTCCGCCCTAACCCGAAGGCTCCGTGCGCGCCGTGACAGCGATCGGGATGAACGCCGCGATCGATCCGGCCGTGCAGCGCTTCGCGGCGCTTGACGAGGAGGAGCAGGAGGAGTTTCGCGGCTTGCTCGGAGCGTTCCGCAACCTCTACGCCTTCCTCTCTCAAGTCATCCCGTTCCAGGATTCAGACCTGGAGAAACTCTACACCTACAGCCGCTTTCTTCTCTCCAAACTCCCGCGCCGCCAAGGCGGGCCGCAGTACGACTTTGAAGATGAGGTGACGCTGAAGTTCTACAGGCTCCAGAAGATCAGCGAAGGCACGATCACGCTTTCGGCGGGCGAGGGGGGTGAAGTGACCGGGCCAACGGCCGTGGGCACCGGCCGCGGTGAGGAGCCCGAAGTCGAACTCTCGCAGTTGATCGACATCATCAACGAGAAGATGGGAACAGACTTCAAGACTGCCGACGAGCTTTTCTTCAACCAGATCCGCGAAGAGGCCGTCGCCGACGAGTCCCTGCGTCAAGCAGCCAACGCGAACACGATCGACAACTTCCGCTTCGTCTTCTCTAAGGCGTTGGAAGGGCTGTTCATCGACCGAATGGACCAGAACGAGGAGCTGTTCGCCCGTTACATGAACGACGCCGAGTTCCAGAAGGTAGTGAGCGAGCATCTGTTGCGGCAGGTCTACCTACAAATCCGAGAGGAATCTCCGGCTGCACACTGAGCTTGGCGTCGAGCGAATCCGCGGGATATCGCGAGCCGCAAGGGCAAAGCTGATCGAGTTTGCCCACATTCTGCCCACTGTTTGGTTCCTCGCCGGAATTGCCTTGCACTTCGGGCCCCGATGCCCCTCCATGTGTCCGTCCGGCGCCGCACGTCGCGGCGCCGCCCACACAAGGAGCAGCATCCATGCCGAACGCCACGAAGAGCCCCGCGACGAAGCCGAAGCAGCGCGCCGCGCGAGTCGTCAGCAGCCGCAGCGCACCGCCCACACTGCCGAGCGCCCCGATCGCGGCCGCGACGCCCGCGCCGTCGAAGCCGGGTCGCAAGTCCTCCACGCCTGCCCGCGTGAAGGCTGCTCCGGCCAAGCCGAAGCCGGAACGACGCAGCGCCCTCGACGCTGCCGCGAGCGTGCTCGCTGGTCTCTCCGCGAGCGAGGCGAGGACCGGCCTCAGCCCGCGCGAACTCATCGATCGCATGCGTCGCGCCCGGCTCTGGATCAGCCCGGGCGGCAAGACGCCTCACGCCACCCTCTACGCCGCGATCATCCGCGAGATTGCGCACCAGCGGTCGAGCGCCCGATTCAAGCGCGTGGCGCCGGGACGGTTCGCGGCGGCGCCGGGGGCGGCGGGCGCGGCCCGGCCGCGCAAGGCCGCTCCCGCGGATGCATCGCCGAGTGAACGCCGCGGTCGCGGCGCCAAGCCCGCCCGGCCGAGGGCCTCCGCGTGAGCGCAGGCGGGCCGATGGGGGGCATCGACCTCGAGCAGCTTCCCCGCCTCCCCTTGGACTCGCTCCGCCGACTCTGGACCGAGCACGTCGGAGGGACGCCGCCGTCCCTCCGGCGTCTGCTCGTCCGCGAGCTGGCGTGGCGGGCGCAGTCGCGTGCCCTCGGCGGCCTCGACGCCGAGACCAAGTCGCTGCTCGAGGCCGCGATGCGGGCGGCGCGCCACGTGAGGCCCGCGCCTCACAGCGAAGCGGACGCGCTGCGGTCGGGCGGGCGCAGCGCGAAGTCCCGTGCGCCTAAGCCGAGGACGGAGTTGCCCGCCGCCGCGCGACTCATCCGGGTCTGGCGCGGCGTCACCTATGAGGTCGTCGTCGTCGGCAAGCATCGGTACCGCTACCGGGGGCGGGTCTACCCGAGCCTGACCGAGATCGCCATCGAGATCACCGGCTCGGTGCGGTCTGGCCCGGGGTTCTTCGGGCTGACGACCCGGCCCCCGCGGAAGCCAACGTCCGCCACACGGCGCGCGGCGGGGGAGGGCGGCGCATGAGCACTCGCCCGATCCGATGCGCCGTCTACACCCGCAAGTCGAGCGAGGAGGGGCTCGATCAGGCCTTCAACTCCCTCGACGCACAGCGCGAGGCCGGGTCCGACTACATCAAGAGCCAGAAGCACCAGGGCTGGGTCGCGCTCGACGCCCGCTACGACGACGGCGGCTTCTCCGGCGGCTCCACCGATCGTCCCGGCCTCCAGCGGCTCATCAACGATGTCGAGTCGGGCCGGGTCGACGTGGTGGTCGTCTACAAGGTGGACCGCCTCTCCCGGTCGCTGGCGGACTTCGCCCGCATCATGCAGCTCTTCGACGAGCGCAAGGTCAGCTTCGTCTCCGTGACCCAGCAGTTCAACACCACGACCTCGATGGGGCGGCTCACCCTGAACATGCTCCTGAGCTTCGCCCAGTTCGAGCGCGAGGTCTCGGGCGAGCGCATCAGGGACAAGATCGTCGCGACCAAGCGCAAGGGGGTCTGGGTGTGCGGCCAGCCGCCCCAGGGCTACCGGCTGGCGCGCCCGGGGACCGGTGAGGATCGGCGTCTCTGGGTCGTCGATGCCGAAGCGAAGGTTGTTCGAGCGGTCTTCGAGGCGTACCTGAAGACCGGCTCGCTGCTCCAGGCGGCAGCGTCGCTCAACGCGGCCGGGCACACCACCAAGCGCTGGG
>CAYVSR010000353.1:0-3626 GCA_964453125.1 uncultured Phycisphaeraceae bacterium
GGGCGCGAACCAGCGCCGTCGCGCCGCCGATGGCCACGCTGGTGAGCGCGAACGCGACGAGGCCCACGAGCGCGGCGCGCAGCAGCCTGCCGGCGAGGACGGGCGCGGGCAGTCGCGAGAGCCGCTCGAGGCTGCCGGTCATGACGTGGATGTTGCCGCGAGGCACGCCGAAGATGTTCGTGCGCGCCTGGTGGTCGAAGCCGACGACCCAGGTGACCCAGGCCTGCTCGGCCGCGTCGTAAAGGTGGCGCGCGGCGCCGAGCACGCCGCCGGCGCGCCGGGCAACGGCGGCGACGCCGTCGGGCGGGGAGGGGTCGAAGGTGACCCAGAGGCCGGAGGCGACCTGGGCCTCGACCCAGGAGTGGGCGTCGGACTGGCGCACGGTGTACTGGCCGGCGATCTCGTTGTATTCGGAGGCGCGGAAGCCGCCGACGACGCGCGCGTCGACGCCGACGCTGCGGAGCATGGCGGTCATGGCGGAGGCGAAGTACTCGCAGTGCCCGCGCCTGGTGCGGAAGAGGAACATCTCGATGGGGTCCTCGCCCTCCTGGGGCGGGGCCATCTCGAGCGAGTACGCGTACTCGGTGCGGAGCCATTTCTCGATCAGGCGTGCGATGGCGAGGTCGTCGGCGGTGAAGCGGTCCTCGGGCGCGCGCGTGCGGCTCGCGTCGGCGAGCACGCGGTCGGTGAGTTCGCGGATCGGGCCCTGGCGGAAGAGCGGGGGCATGCGGTCGCGCGTCGCCTGGTCGGGGGCTGGGGAGTAGTCGATCTGCGATTCGACGGTGTAGGTGACGCGCCCCGAACGCCCGGGCGCGACGAGCACGTTGTCGAGATTGCCCGAGAGCAGGTTGGTCTCGCGGTCCATCGAGACCGAGACGGGGCGCCCGAGCGCGAAGAGGTAGTCGCTCTGCTTGTTGCGGATGGTGATGCGCTGCGACAGCGCCTCGCCGCCGCGCTGGCGCGTGACGGAGACGGGGAACGCCGCGGGCGCGAGGCGGGCGTTGCGGTTGTTGGTGGCGAGGTCGGACCGGACCCACGCGCGGGCGCTCGCGTCGTACTCGTCGAAGACGAGGCCGCGCAGGAGGACGGCGCGGTCCGGCCCGCCGACGTTGCGCCCGCGCTCGTCGGTGAGGAGCATGTCCATCAGGGCTTCCTGCGACTCGCCCACCTCGCCCGAGCGGCCCAGCTGGACCTTCTCGGTGAAGCCCATCGTCGTGCCCCCGCCGGCGCCGGGGCTGGACCAGTCGCCGAGCATGTCCGCCCCGAGGTTGCGCGGGAGCGCGACGAACACGCCGGCGGCGACGACCGCGGCGAAGAGCGTGGCGCCCGCGGTGACCCGGCGCCCGTCGCGATTGAGGCGAGCAGAGACGATTGGCTCGGGCGTGTCCGGGGCGCGCGCGACCACGCGCGCGTGGCCCGCGGCCAGCTGGTAGCAGGCCGTGGCCCACACCAGCAGCGGCACGTAGCACGTGAGCGCCGCGCCGACGGCGAGCGAGTTGCTTGTCAGGAGCGCCGCGACCGCGGTGAACACGCTCATGGTGAGCATTTGGCGGAGGTCGGCGGCGCGCTGCCGGTCGAACCAGCGGATCACCTGCAGCGAGCACAGCAGCACGCCGATGGACGAGACGAAGTCCTCCGGCTTGCGGATGGCGGAGAGCGCGGCGTACGCGACCGCGCCGATCACCAGCGCTTGCAGCGCCCAGCGCGGCATGCGCGCGCCCGAGGCGCTGTCGCCGCCGGCGTCGGCCGACCGCGCCAGCGAGCGACCCGTCGTGGCCAGCACGACCGCCAGCACGCCCAGCAGCGGCGTCTCGTCGGCGAGGAAGAACGCCGCCATCCCCAGCAGCGAGGTGAACAGCGCCCAGCGTTCCGCGCGCGACTCGAGCGTCATGACGCGGCCCCCACGGGCTGGGGCGCGGGCGCATCGCGCAGGGCGCTGAGGCGGGCGGCGCCGGGGGGGCCGACGCCGGCGCGGGCCGCGCCCGCGTGCACGACGATCCAGGCGGCCTTCAGCGAGCCGGGCGGCAGCGCGCGCGACCGATCGCCGGCGCCGATCGGCGCGAGGTCCAGCACGGCGAGCGCGTCGAGCAGCAGGCCGATGTGCGCCGGCCCGGCGCGCGGCGGGATCTCGACCGTCGGTTCCGCGCCGGCGCCGAGCACGAAGAGCCCGACGTCGACCGAGCGCCGACCGGCCTCTTCGATCACGCCGGCGGCGAGGGAGACGGCGCGCTCGGTCAGGTCGTCGGCGTCGGCGCCGCCCTCGCCGGGCTCGAGGGGCACGATCGCGACCCACACGCGAGTGGGCGCGTGCGAGACGTTCTCGCGCACCACGAGGTCGCCCAGGCGGGCCGACGCGCGCCAGGCGATCTGGCGCAGCGTGTCGCCGGGGGCGTAGTCGCGCAGGCCGAAGAACTCGTCGGCCCGCCCCACGCTGCGCGAGGTCGAGTCGCCGTCCGCCGCGTCGCGCGACGCCTCGCGGAAGAGGGACGCGCTGACCGGGAGCGCCCGCGGGCGGATGAGCGCGGTCATCGTCGCGTCGCGCGGATCGGGCACGAACGCGGCCGACTTGCGCAGGATGCCGAACGGGAAGGCAGACTCGACGCGCAGCGCGTGGAACGACGCCACGCCCCGGCGCGTCGGGCGCACGACGGCCTCGGTGTGCACGCTCGCGCGAGGGGGGATGTGCGCCGCGAAGGCACGCGCCTCGGGCATGTGCGCGGGCCAGGTGGGGGCGCGCCGGGCGTTCCGACCCGCGCCCTCGCGGGGGGCGGCGCGCGGGCTCTCCCGCTCGCGCACGGTCAGCGCGAAGGCCGGGAGCGCCCGGCTGGTGTTCGTGAGCTCGTAGCGGACGCGCAGCGGCTCGCCCACCTGCCCCACGCCCACCGGCTCGCGCGAGACGCGCACGCGCATCAGCGTCGTCCCGCTCACGATGCCCGACACCAGCAGCGCCGCCAGCGACAGCCCGAACGCGAAGAACAGCAGGTTGTTCTGGGAGTTGACGGCGCCGATCGCCAGCAGGCACGTCAGGCCGATGTACGCGAACGAGGTGAACCCGTAGTGTCGCCGGCGCCGGACGAGCATCGAGAGAGTCTACGGCGACGCCGGGGCGGGGTTCCCCGCTCAGCGGCTGTAGCGCTTGGCCTCGTCGAGCAGCGACTCGTTCGCCGGCGCTCGCCCCGCGGCGCCTCGCTTCAGAATCACCAGCGCCCGCCTGGAGTCGGGCGGCAGGCGGAAGATGCCCGTGGCGGCGGCGTAGCCGTCCCGCCGGGCCGCGAGCGAGACGTCGTACGTCATGACGCCGGCGCCGAGTTCATCGATCCGAATGTCGATCTCGCCGCCGGGCCCGGAGACGCCCGAGGCGATCGTTTTGCGGTTCAGGCGCTCGGGGTTCGAGGCGAGGTCGAGCGTCACGCCGGGCACGCCGGGCGAGTTGAGGCGCGGGTCCGAGGCGTCGACGATGGCCACGAACGAGACGTCGCCCTCGATCACCCGCCCACGGAGCGTGTAGGGCGAGCAGGCGCCCGCAAACGCCCCGATCACGCACAGCGCCGCGCGCGCGGCGTTACGAACCCGCATCGGTTTCCTCCTCGGTCTGGGCGCCCGGCTCGGGCGAGGGGCGTGCGAAC
>CAYVSR010000354.1:0-3621 GCA_964453125.1 uncultured Phycisphaeraceae bacterium
TGCAATCGCGGATTTTTTTGCAAAAACGCGCTGAAGCCCCTTCCCATCCTCGGGGCCTGTGGTACATTCCCGTTGCACATCGGGATCGGGAGCGACGTTCGCTACCGCCTCTCAGCATAGTCAAGTGTCGCCAGGCGGCTGTAGCCTTGGTGGCGTCGTGTAGCGGCTGCACACCGCACGCGACGGAGAGAAAGAGGAGAACAGCAAGATGCGTAATATGATTTCTGTTGCCGCGCTTCTGGTTTCGGCTGGCGTCGCCAACGCGGCCGTCACGGGCGTCACCTGGCGCGCCGTCGACAACTCGGCCGCCATCAACGGCGTGAACGGCTGGAACAGCACCAACAAGACGTACGACTTGTTCGTGCTCGGCGCCGTGGGCGACGTGGTCAACGGCGTCAGCGCCGGCGGCGACAACAACCCGAACTTCGGCATCAACGTCGCTGGCGGCACGGTGTACAACCACCCGCTCGGCGGCAACACCCGCTCGTTCGCGTTCGAAGGGTTCTTCCCTGAGATCCGCTTCGACACCTACGCCTGCTTCGGCGGCACCGCCGGCGCGGACGGCGCGGCGACCCAGTTCGCCGGCACGACGGACCTCATCGGCGGCGATGGTCGCATCAACTTCTCGTCGTTCACCCAGCCGCCGGCGGCCCTCACGGCCGACGCGCTCGCCCCGGGTGGCGGCTCGATCCGCGTCCTCCGCGTCACCGTCACCGCCTCCACGACGCACCTCGGCGGCGTGGTCGGCACGGGCGCCAACACCTCCCGCGTGCAGATCGGTCTGCCCGGCGGCGTCGTCGCTGACTTCCTCGTCGGCAACGCGATCCCGACCCCCGGCGCCGCGGCCCTCCTGGGTCTCGCCGGTCTGGCCGCCGCCCGTCGTCGCCGCTAAACCCGGCTACAACCTCGAGGCTTCCTGAGCTTCGAGCGAATCCCGATGAATCACACCGGCGCGCCCTCGGGCTCGCCGGTGTTTTCTCTTTTGCCTTGGGATCGATCCGAAGGTGAGCGCTGCCGAGGGGGACGCGGGGCTCGGCGCCGGGTCCGAGAGCCTGTGTCCGAGGGGCGAGCGGGCTCGAGAGGGCGCTCTGTCGCGGCGCCGGTTCGGATCATTTTTGGGTGGTGTACCCCCTGCCCGGGGGCGAGAACGGACCTTCGCCTCAGGAAACCTGCGCCTTGCGCCCGGTTTTTTCAACAACGCTCTTGCGTCCGGTTTGGGGCTGGGGTAGGTTGATTGCGGCTCGGATCAGAAACACCGGTCGAAAGACCCGTCTGCCAACAAGAAGTTTCGGCAGATGACTTTGGGAAGGGAAGGAGACACGTCTCATGAAGTCTGTTCTGTCTACTGCTGCGCTCCTCGTCGTCGCTGGCGCCGCCAATGCTGCGGTCACCGGCTTCACGTGGAACGAGGTCCCCAACGCGAATAGCCCGTACCCGGGCGCTGCCCCGACGACGCTGCCCGCCGGCACGCGCACGTTCGATCTCTACGTCATCGGCGACACCGTCGGCGACGTGATCAACGGCGTGAACTTCGGCGGTGACGGCTCCACCAACCACATCAACGTGGCTGGCGGCGTCTACAACCACCCGCTCGGCGGCGACACCCGCTCGTTCGCGTTCGAAACGTTCTTCCCTGACATCGTGTTCGACACGTTCGCCACCTTCGGCGGCGGCGCGACCACGAACGGTCAGGCCACCCAGTTCGCCGGCGGCGTCAACCTGACCGGCGCTGGTGGCGAGCTCCGCTTCACCTCGTTCACGCAGCCCCCGGCGGCCCTCACGGCCGGCACGTTCGGCAGCCATGCCGCGCAGATCTGGGTGCTCCGCGTCTCCGTGCTTGCCGGCACGAACGCCCTCGGCGGCGGCAACTCGGTCGGCGAGATCGGTCTCGCTGGCGGCGCGCTCTTGACCGCCGCGGTCAACAATGCGATCCCGACCCCCGGCGCCGCGGCGCTGCTCGGGCTCGCTGGCCTCGCTGGCGCTCGTCGTCGCCGCTAATCCGGCGATCGACAACCTCCCTTGCCCTGAAGGGTGGAATGCCTGATCCGAAAACCAGCCCCGCTCTGCCTCGTGGCAGGGCGGGGTTCTTTCATTGGCATTCACGCGTTCGTTCCCGGTACGATTTCGCACCCGTCCAGGAGCCAGCGCCGTGACGTCACCAGCTCCGTCTTCGTCTGGCATCGAATCGCTCCTGCACGAAACGCGGGTGTTCCCGCCTCCGTCGTCGGTCTCGGCGCACGCCGCGGTGAAATCGCTCGACGAATACCGCGCGACGCACGCGCGGTCCGTCGCCGACCCCGAGGGGTTCTGGGGCGAGATCGCGAAGGAACTGGACTGGTTCACGCCCTGGTCGAAGGTCCTGGACTGGAACCCCACGACGGCGCCCGACTGCGCGTGGTTCGTCGGCGGAAAGACGAACGTCTGCCACAACTGCGTGGATCGCCAGGTGAAGGCGGGGCTGGGCGATCAGACGGCGATCGTGTGGGAAGGCGAGCCGAAGGAGGGCGCCGGCGCTCCGGAGGTGCGCCGCCTGACGTACGCGGACCTGCTGCGCGAGACGAGCCGGCTGGGCAACGCGCTCAAGGCGCTGGGCGTGAAGAAGGGGGACATCGTCACGATCTACATGCCGATGGTCCCGGAACTGGCGATGGCGATGCTGGCGTGCGCGCGGATCGGCGCCGCGCACTCGGTGATTTTCGGCGGGTTCTCGGCGAGCGCGATCGCGGACCGGGTGCAGGACTCGAAGTCTCGCGTGATCGTGACGGCGGACGGCGGCTGGCGGCGCGGGAAGATCGTGGGGCTCAAAGAGAACGTGGACGCGGCGTGCGAAACGCTGGCCGCGGCGGGCGCGGGGGTCGACCACGTGGTCGTGCTCAGGCGCTGCGCGAATCAGGTGGCGTGGCACGACGGGCGCAGCGCGGGCGCGAAACGGCGCGACCACTGGTGGCACGACCTCGTCGGCGCGGCGCCCTCCGACTGCCCCTGCGAGCCGATGGACGCGGAGGACATGCTCTTCGTGCTGTACACCTCGGGCAGCACGGGCAAGCCCAAGGGGATCTGGCACACCACCGGCGGGTACATGGTGTACGCCTACCTCACCAGCAGGCTGGTGTTCGACCTGCGCGCGGGAAGGGCGCACCGAGCGCCGACGTCTTCTGGTGCACCGCGGACTGCGGCTGGGTCACGGGGCATTCGTACGTGGTCTACGGCATCCTGCCCAACCGCGTGCCCTCGCTCATGTACGAGGGCGCGCCGGACTTTCCCGGGCAGGACCGCTTCTGGGACATGATCGCGCGTCATAAAGTGACGCAGTTCTACACCGCCCCCACCGCCATCCGGGCGTTCATGAAGTGGGGCGACGACCTGCCCGCGCGCCACGATCTCTCGAGCCTGCGCGTGCTGGGCAGCGTGGGCGAGCCGATCAACCCCGAGGCGTGGATGTGGTACCACCGCGCCATCGGGCGCGGGCGCTGCCCGATCGTCGACACCTGGTGGCAGACGGAGACGGGCGGGCACATGATCACCCCCCTGCCCGGCGCCACGCCGACCAAGCCGGGCTCGTGCACGCTGCCGTTCTTCGGCGTCGATGCGATCGTGTGCGACGAGCAGGGACGCGAGATG
>CAYVSR010000355.1:0-3609 GCA_964453125.1 uncultured Phycisphaeraceae bacterium
GGCAGACCGCCCTCGTGGGCTCCGTGGCCGTGCCCGTGCGAATGCCCGTGCCCTGCCGGCTCGCGCAGAGGCCCGAACACGATGCGCCCCACCATGAACAGCAGGTACATCGCCGCGACGATCATGCCGACAGCCGCGACGCCCGCGTACCAGGGGCCGAGGGGGCCCGGCGTGCCGCCGACGCCCCACGTCGCCCCGCTCTGGTACGCGCCGAGCAGGCACATGATCTCGCTGATGAACCCGTTGAGCCCCGGCAGCCCGACGCTGGCCATGGTGAAGAAGACCATGAACGTCGCCCAGACGGGCATGCGCCGTGCCAGCCCGCCGACCTCTTCGAGCGACCGCGTGTGGTAGCGCTCGTACATCATGCCCACGCAGAAGAAGAGCGCCCCGGTGCTCAGCCCGTGATTGAGCATGTACAGCACGCTGCCCGTGCTGCCGACCTCGTTGAGCGCGAAGAGCCCGAGCACGCAGAACCCCAGGTGCGCGACCGACGAGTACGCGACCAGTTTCTTGACGTCGCGCTGCACCCAGCAGATCAGCCCGCCGTACAGGATGCCAACGATCGACACGCCCGCGATCACCGGGGCGTATTCCGCCACGGCGCCGGGGACGAAGGGCACGACGAACCGGAACAGGCCGTACGTCCCCAGTTTCAGCAGCACGCCCGCCAGCACCACCGACCCCGCCGTGGGCGCCTCGGTGTGCGCCAGGGGCAGCCACGTGTGCGCGGGGAACAGGGGCGTCTTGACCGCGAAGCCGGCCATGAGCGCGAGGAGAACCCACGCCTGCTGGCTCGGGCCCATGGCGCGCGAGGCGTGCATGAGGGAGTCTATCGAGAGGGTCCATTCCCCCGCGCCGGCGAACGAGCCTGGCGCCACGAGGGTCGCGTTGAACCACACGACGTACAGCAGTCCGGCGAGCGTCATGAGCGAGCCGGTGAAGGTGTAGA
Source organism: uncultured Phycisphaeraceae bacterium (assembly GCA_964453125.1). GTDB lineage: Bacteria > Planctomycetota > Phycisphaerae > Phycisphaerales > UBA1924 > CAYVSR01. The sequence continues at coordinate 953 of CAYVSR010000355.1, forward strand.
GGAAGAACTTCACGCCCGCGTAGCGCCGGTTCGTGCCGCCAAAGAGCGAGATCAGCACGAACATCGGGAGCAGGGTGAACTCGAACGAGACGTAGAACGTCATCAGGTCGCGGGCGAGGAAGACGCCGACCATCGGCGCCTGCAGCGCCGTGAGCCACGCGTAGAACGTCCGCTCCCGCTCCTTGATGGCGCTGTACGACCCGATCACGCACAGCGGCGCGAGCAGGCCGGTGAGCAGGATCAGCATCATCGAGACCGCGTCCACCCCGGTCTGCAGACGGAGCGCCTCGCCTAGGCCGAGATCGACCGTGTGGCGGAACTGGAACTCGGCCGAGCGGGACCAATCGAACTCCAGCCCCATCAAGCCCGCGACGACGAGGAACGCCAGCGTGCCAAGCGTGGCGAACAGGCGTGCCGCGCGCGCGCTGGGCGCGAACGCCGTCACCAGCGACGCCGCCACCGGGATGCCGATCAGCAGCGCGACCATCACGAGAGCGCCCACACGACAAAGAGCACGAACGCCAGCCCGCCGGCCATGCCCGCGGCATAGCTGTGCAGCAGCCCGTTCTGGCTCGGCCTCAGACCCTTCGCGAGACCCTTGGGCAGGTAGCCCACGAGGTTGACGGCGCCGTCCACGAAGAACTTGTCGATCAGGTGGAAGGCGTGCGCCAGCACCCAGAGGGGCTTGACGATCAGGAAGTCGTAGATCTCATCGACATACCACTTGTGCTGCGCGCCTCGGGCAAGGGGGCCGAAGGCCGGGACGAGCGCGTCCGCCTTCGAAGTCGCCGCGGTGGTCCGGCCGACAAAGTGCAGCACGAGCGCGACGAGGATGCCGACGGCGCCGACGCCCGCGGAGACGTAGTACATCACCTTGTGCGGGTCCATCCCCAGGAACGTGGCGACGGCTTCGTGCCCGGCGCCGTGGTGCGAGCCGGGCGCCTCGAACGCCGCGGTGGACGAGTGCACCATCGCGCCGACCCAGCCGTGGTCGCCCCCGACGAAGTACACGCCCGTCGCCGCGAGCGACAGGACCGCGAGCGTGGCCAGCACGAAGTTGATCGCGAGGCCCGGCGGGTGGGGGTGGAACTCGTGCTTCGCGGGGTGCGTGTGCGCGGCATGCCCGTGGCCATGCCCATGGGCGTCGAGATGATCGTGCGCGCCGTGGTCGTCGTGGGCGTGCGCCTCGTCGCCCGGCTCGTACGACACCGGCCCGAGGAACACGCGGAAGTAGACGCGGAAGGTGTAGTACGCCGTCAAGCCGGCGGTCAGCAGCAGCAGCCAGCCGATCCACTGCGCGCCCGCGACCGTGCGACCTGGCGTCGTGAAGGCCTGCGCGAGGATCATGTCCTTCGAGAAGAAACCCGCGGTGAAGGGGAAGCCGGCGAGGTTCAGGCAGCCGACCAGCATGGCCAGCCCGACGATTCTCCAGCCGGGCATCTTCTGCACGCCGCTGAGCTTCCGGAGGTCGAGCTGGCCGCCGAACCCGTGCATCACGGCGCCGCAGCAGAGGAAGAGCGTGGCCTTGAAGAACGCGTGGGTGAAGACGTGGAACGCGCCGCCGACGGTCGTCATGACGCCCAGGCCGGCGAACATGTAGCCCAGCTGCGACACCGTCGAGTAGGCCATGATCCGCTTGATGTCGAACTGGGCCATGCCGATGGTCGCGGCCCAGAAGGCCGTCGCGGCGCCGCCCCAGGCCACGACGGTGAGCGCCGTGTGGTCGGGGTCGAGCATGTAGACCGGGTACATGCGCGCCACGAGGTAGACGCCGGCGGTGACCATGGTGGCCGCGTGGATCAGCGCGGAGACGGGCGTGGGCCCTTCCATCGCGTCGGGGAGCCAGACGTACAGGAACAGCTGGGCGCACTTGCCGAAGGCGCCGAGCGTCAGGAAGATCGGGATCCAGGTCGCCAGACGCATGTCGACCGGGGCGCCCTTGCCGTCGAACCCGGCGCGGGCCATGTCGAACACCGCGCCGTACTCAACAGAGCCGAACGTCACGAACGTGGCGAACACCGCGAGCGCCAGCCCGAGGTCGCCGATGCGGTTCATGATGAACGCCTTCTTCGACGCGGCCACGGCGCTGGGCTTGGCGTAGAAGTAGCCGATCAGCAGGTACGAGCACAGCCCCACGCCCTCCCACCCCAGGTAGAGGAGCAGCAGGTTGTCGCCCATCACGAGGCAGGACATCGCGAAGACGAACAGGCTGAAGTACGCGAAGAACCGGCAGTACCCCGGCCCCGTGTCGTGCGACATGTACTCGCTGGCGTACAGGGCGATCAGCGTCGCAAGCCCCGTCACGAACAGCATCCAGAGCATCGTGAGCGAGTCGAGGTAGAACGAGAAGCTCGCGATGAGGCGCTGGCCCTCGTGGGCGCCCCACGCGAAGTCGATCCAGTCGGTCAGGTGCGTCGAGAGCGCGGGCTCGTGGCCCGTGGGGATGCCGCCGGGCGCGACCACCAGCCAAGTCTTGACCGCGAAGACGAACGCGGCGCCCAGCGAGGCGACGGTGATGAACGCGGGGAGCTTGCTCTTCACCCGCAGCGCCGCGCACAGCGAGCAGAGCACGAACGACGCGAGCGCCAGCCCGGGGATGAGGGACGCGAACCAGGGTCCCTCGCCAATGGGCTGGGGCGCGTGGGCGGCCGCCGGCG
>CAYVSR010000356.1:0-3600 GCA_964453125.1 uncultured Phycisphaeraceae bacterium
GGCGCCCCCCCCATCGCGACCCACGCCCACTGCGAGACCGCGCCCGTCACGATGACCGCGGGCAGCGCGAGCAAGAGCGCGCCGACGCCGAAGGGCGCGTCCGTCCATCGCGGCCGGGCGCTCACGCCGGGGGCGCGGTCGCGTGTCGCCCACCAGAGCGCCGCGGCGGCGCCGAGGCCGGCGGCGTATGCGCACAGCGCGATCGCGCCGTGCTGGCGAAGCGTGAGGGCGGCCGCGCCGCCATTGGCGTCCGCGCCCGCTCGCCCCACCACCACCAATCGGCCCAGCGAGCCCCCCAATGCCCACGCGAGCCACACGGTCGCGGCGCCGGCGAGCAATTGCGCGCCGGTGAGCACGCGGAGGCCCGGCTCACGGGCACGGAGTGCGGCGGATCGGAGGCCCCCCCGTCGGACGAGCACGAGGACCGTGACCGCCGCCGCCGCCGCGAGAAAGCCCACGAGCGCCGCCTCGGAGGGCCCGGGGCCCCCGGTGGCGGGGCGCTCGCGGTCCGCGGGCGCGACCTCGCCGGAGTGCGTGCGCGCCGCTACAACTTCCGCCTCGCCGGCCTGTTGGCGCGCCAGGATCACGCCCCGCCCCCCATGGACGAACGCCCCCCCATCACGCTCGAGGAGATCGTCGAGCACACGCGCGCCGAGGTCGAGAAGCGCAAGGCGGCGACGCCCGTCGAGCGGCTGCAGGAGATGATCGGGGAACTGGGCAGGCCGCGGAACTTCTTCGGCGCGTGCGCCCGCCACCCGGACCCGCTGCACACCGCGGTCATCGCCGAGATCAAGCGCAGGAGCCCGAGCGTGCGCGACGATCCCGGGGGCTGGCTGCGCCCCGAGTATGCGCGCGACGATTTCGACCCTGCGCCCATCGCACGAGCGTACGCGAGGGCCGGCGCCGCGGCGATCTCGTGCCTGACGGAGGAGCGGTTCTTCGGCGGCCGCCTGGACTACATCCATCGGATCCGCGACGCGACGCCTCTGCCGGTGCTGCGGAAGGACTTCATCGTGGACCCCTGGCAGGTGTGGGAGACGCGCGCCGCGGGCGCGGACGCGATGCTGCTGATCGCCGAGTGCCTGAAAGAGGGCGAGCTGATCGACCTGATGATCCTCGCCGAGCAGCTGCGCCTGACCACGCTGGTCGAGGTGCACAGCATGGAGAACCTGCTGCGCGTGCGCCCGCACATCGGGTTCCCGAGCCGGTCGTACTGCCTGCTGGGCATCAACAACCGGGATCTGACGACCATGCGGACGGATCTGAACACCACGCTGCGCCTGGTGGACCTCGTGGACGACCGGCGGGTGCTGGTGAGCGAGTCGGGCATCCGCACGGCGCAGGACCTGACGCGCCTGCGCCACGAGGGGGTGCGGATCGCGCTGGTCGGCGAGAGCCTGATGCGCACGCCGGACCCGGGGCTCGCGCTGCGGGCGCTGCTCGAATGACCGGCCCGGCGCGACCCGCCACGGCGCCGCTCGGCTATATTCGCGGGCTCACGGAGGTATTCCCCATGCGAACGCTACGGACGGCCATCCTGACTCTCGCCTGCCTCGGCTCGCTCGCGCTGAGCGCCTGCAGCGACCGCACGCCCACCGGCACCGACTACACCATGACGGTGGACCGGCGCCTGGAGGCGTACCTGCCCGCGCCGCTCGCGCCCACGCACGCCGCCGCGATCGAGGCCGTGCGCCAGGACATGAAGTACCGGCTGGTCTACCAGACGCTCGACGCGCGTGAGGGCGTGCTCGAAGCGCGCACGGCGACGGGCGAAGAAGTCAAGGTGCAGACGTTCAAGAGCACGGAGGGCACGACGCGCGTGCTGGTGGGCGTGGGCCCGCTGGGCGACGAGCCCGCGATGCGGGCGCTGCTCACCGCGATCGACACGCGTGCGCGCCCCGTCGCCGAGAAGAAGCCGGAGTAACGCGCCGTTCAGCCCGCGGGCTTGGCCGCCTTCTCCGCCTTCTTCCGCATCTTGCCCGCGGCTTTCGTCGCGTCGCCCGCGCGGTCGTCCTTGGGAAAGCGCGCGGCGAATTCGTCGTACTCGCGCGCGGCGTCGGCCCATTTCTCGAGCGATTCGTACGTCTGGGCCAGCGCGTACCGCGTGTTCTGCGCCTCGGGGTTCTTCGCCAGCACGAGCGTGAACTGCTCGACGGCGCCGGCGTAGTCCTTCTGCTGGCGCTTCGCGTCGCCCATCATGTAGCGCAGCGTCGGCTCGCGGTCGCCGGCGATGGGCAGGATCTCCTCGGCCACGACGAGCGCCGCGGCGTAGTCCTTCTTGTCTCGCGCCAGCGAGTTGGCGCGGGCGAACAGCACGGTGCGCCGGTCCGCGTCGTCCTTCGCGGCGGCCATCGCGGCGTCGAACTCCGAGGCGGCGGCGTCGTGCTTGCCGTCCTTCGCGTCCGCGACCGCGAGGTTCATGTGGCCCAGGAGTTCGCCTCCCGGGATCGCCACGAGTTCCTTCGCCAGTTCCCGCGCCTTCTTCACGCTGCCGCCCGCGATGCCCGGCGCGTTGAGATAGAACTGGATGAGGCCGATCCGGGCGCCGGTGTGCTTCGCGTCCGCTTCGATGGCGCGCTCGTACGCCTTGCGCCCCTTCGAGGCGTGGGACATCTTGTCCATCATGCCGACGTTGTTGATGTCGTTGAACAGCGCGTTGCCGAGCCAGTATTGGGCCTCGGCGCTCTTCGGGTCGAGTTCGACCGCCTTCTCGGCGTGGGCCTTGGCGGCCTTGAGGTCGCGCTTCGTCACGCCGATCATGGCGAGGCCGGTCTGCCAGCGCGCGACTGTCGGTTCTTGCTCCGCCGCGGCTTTCAGCACGGCCTCGGCGCTGTCGCGCTTCACGCTGTCCAGCCCGCCGCCGTTCCAGTTGACCCCCTCGAGGTAAGCCATCGCCGCGGCGGCGTCCGCGAAGGCCGCCGCGGTCGCGACCCCGGCGGGCGAGGCCGCGGCGCTCTCGGCGCCTTTCTGCGGCGCGTCCTGGGCGGACGCCCTGGCCGCGAGCCCGAACATCGCCGAACCGATTCCGACCGCCGTCACGAGCCGTGCCAAGCGCCGCATGGGTGATGCTCCGGGTGAATGCTTTCCGCGCGCAGAACCTCCGCGCCTATGCAACCTTATCCGGGGTTGGACGCCGCGGATTCCGCATGGTTTCCGGCGGGCGCGTCGGTTCAGAACTTTCCGAGCGCCGCCTGCGCCGCGGCGAGGCGGGCGATGGGCACGCGGAAGGGCGAGCAGGAGACGTAGTCGAGCCCGGCGCGGTGGAAGAAGAAGACGCTGGCCGGGTCGCCGCCGTGCTCGCCGCAGACGCCGACCTCGATCTTCGGCTTGGCGGCGCGACCCCTCTCGACGCACATGGTGACCAGCAGGCCGACCCCGCCGCGGTCGAGCTGCTGGAAGGGGTCTCGCTCGAGGATCTCGCGGGAGAGGTAGTCGGGGAGGAAGTTGTTGATGTCGTCGCGCGAGAAGCCGAAGGTCATCTGGGTGAGGTCGTTGGTGCCGAAGGAGAAGAAGTCGGCGACCTCGGCGATCTGGCCGGCGGTGAGGGCGGCGCGCGGCGTCTCGATCATCGTGCCGATGGGGATGTCGAGGCGCCCCTTG
>CAYVSR010000357.1:0-2592 GCA_964453125.1 uncultured Phycisphaeraceae bacterium
GCGCGGGGCTCGAGCACGGCGTGGGCGACCTGGTGCCGGTCCTCGTCGCGCAGCGTCCACGCGACGCCGGGCGCCGAGAGGCTGATCGGGTCCGGCGTGCCCTCGACAACGACGCCCCCGGCGCGAAGCGCAAGGCGCGTGGCGAGGCGACCGAAATCGAGGCGCGGCGCGAAGCGGACGGCGGTGCGCCGCTCGGCGCTCACGATGCGGATGAGATCCGTGCGCCCCGCGCGCTGGTAGGGGCGGCCGGCGGAGCAGTCGAGGTAGTCGATCACCTCGAGCCCCGGCCAGCGCGTGCGCGCGAGCAGCGTGTCGCCGATGTACGACACTTCGCCGGGCGACGCGGATGCCTCGGGCGAGAGGTCGAATGAGCCGGCGCTCCCGGCGCCGATCAGGTCGGCGAAGGTCGCGGGGGAATCGACGCGCGGCGCGCACAGCCAGACCACGCGCCCGCGCGTGTCGAGCAGCGCGCATGCGCGCTGGTCGGAAAGCAGCGTGTGCCCCTCGATCGGGTCGGAGGCGCCGCCCGCCAGCCACGCGGCACGCGCCTCAACGAGCAGCGACAGCGCTCCCGCGGCGCCGAGCGGGTCGGACACCCCGAACGATGCGCGCGATGGTCCGTCGCCGACCTTGATCCCGACGTCGGGCCCGGCGAGCGCCGCGAAGGCGTCCTCGTCCGTCTCGTCGTCGCCGATGAAGAGCGCGGCGCCGGCCGAGACTTCGGCGCGGATGCGTCGGAGGGCCTCGCCCTTGTTGATGGGGATGACGGAGAACTCGAGGACCATCTTGCCCCGGCGGGTGTGCACGCCGGCGAGGCTCGAGACACGTTCGAGCGCGTCGTGCACCGCACGGTGCCCGTCCGCGTCGCTGGCCAGCCGCGTGTGCAGCGCGAGCCCCGCGGGCTTCTCTTCGACGAGCAAGCCCGGCGCGCCTGCCGCGATCTCGCGCAGGAGCGCGCCGATCCGGTCGCGCAGCGCCCCGGCCTCGGGCGGCAGGCGCCGGGCCAGCCCCTCCTCGAACTCGCTGCCGTGCGAGCCCACCATGCGCACGCTGCCCGCGTCGCCCAGACGCTCGCCGAGGTCGCCGAGGGCCCGCCCGGAGATGACCGCGACCGTGGTGCCCGGCATGGCGGCGAGGGCGCGGAGCGCGGCGACTGCCTCGCGCATCGGCGCCGCGTCCGACGGGGTAGGCGCGATGGCGGCGATCGTGCCGTCGAAATCGCAGGCGGCCAGCAGCGTGGGCGAACGGGCCAGCGTGCGGATCGAGTTGGCGAGGTTCTCGTTCATTCGGCGAGCGCGTTGAGAAAGTTCTCGGCCCAGTGGAAGACGTCGTGGCGGCGCACGCCCATGCGCAGGATGGCCATGCGCTGGCGGGCGTCCGCCTTCTTCATGGTCAGCGCCTCGAGCAGGGTGCGCGCCATGCCGTCGATGTCGCGCGGGTTGACCAGCAGCGCCCGGCGCATCTCACGCGCGGCGCCCGCGAACTCCGAGAGCACCAGCGTCCCGGATAGATCTGGGCGGCAGGCGACATACTCCTTGGCGACCAGGTTCATCCCGTCGCGAAGGGGCGTGACCAGCATCACGTCCGCCGCCCTGTAGAACGCGACCAGCTCGTCCCGCTTGAGGCTGCGCCGGAAGTAGTGCACGGCGACGCGCCCGGGGACGGAGTAGTCCCCGTTGATCCGCCCCACGATCCGCTCGACGCGCGTCCGCAGGCGGGCGTACTCGCGCACGTTCTCGCGCGAGGGCACGGCCACCTGCACCAGCACGCACTCGTCGGCGTTGACCGCGCGTCGGCGCAGCAGCGCCTCGAACGCCAGCAGCCGGGCCTCGATCCCTTTGGTGTAGTCGAGCCGGTCCACCGAGAGGATCACCCTGCGGGACGCGCTCATGCGCTGGCGCAGGCGCTGGGCCTCGCGCGCCGTCTCCGGGCTCGACGCCGCGGCGTCGAACGCGTCGAAGTCGATCGAGATGGGGTACGACGCTGCGCGCACCGTCCGCCCCTCGAAGGAAAGTTCCCCGGCGCCGCCCTCGGCCTCGGTGTACTCGCGCGCCGCGCGCGCGAAGTTCATGGCGTTCGCGTAGGTCTGGAAGCCGACCACGTCCGCCCCCAGCAGCCCGCGCACGATCTCGCTGCGCCGCGGCAGCCACGCAAACAACTCCTCGGGCGGGAACGGGATGTGCAGGAAGAACCCGATGCGCAGGTCAGGCCGCTCCGCGCGCAGCATCTCGGGAACCAGCTGCAGGTGGTAGTCGTGCACCCAGACCAGGTCGCCCCGCTTGGCCACCTTCGCGGCGGACTCCGCGAAGCGCCGGTTCACCTCGACGTAGGGCGCCCACCAGCGCTCGTTGAACTCGGGTGTCTGCACCGCGTCGTGGTAGAGAGGCCAGAGCGTGCGGTTCGAGAAGCCGTGGTAGAAGCCGTCCACCTCGCGCTCCACCATGCCCACAGGGCGCATCCGAACGCCGTCGTGCGTGAACACGCGCCCGGCGCGGCCCGGCGCGCCGCTCCAGCCCACCCAAGCCCCGCCCACCCGGCGCAGTATGGGCTCGACCGCGGTGACCAGGCCGCCTGGGCTGGTCTCCCAGCGCG
>CAYVSR010000357.1:2602-3587 GCA_964453125.1 uncultured Phycisphaeraceae bacterium
CCACGACGAGCCTGGGCTTTCGTGCTCGCATCGTCGGGCTCCGTGCTGGGGCTCGCCCGGAACGTCCGCCCAGCGCCATCTGCGGGGCAATGAAACGCCCGAGTCGCGGCGACTTCTACCCGCCTGACCATGAGAACGCTTTCACGCGCCGGCGCGAAACACCGCCCGCGCGACCATCCACCCAATCGCCGCGCCGCCCAGGCACAGCGCGTTGGTCGCCAGCACGTACGCCGCGGCGAGCCAGGGCTTCCCGTCGCGCGCCATCTCGACCGCCTGCCAAGAAAACGCGGAGAACGTCGTGTACCCGCCGAGCACGCCCACCAGCAGCGCGAGGCGGCGCGCTTCGCTCAGCTGCGAGGGCGGCTCGAACAGCGTGGCCAGCAGCCCGATCGCGAAGCACCCCGTCACGTTCACCGCCAGCGTGGCCCATGCCTGCGTCCCCGGTCGCAGGCCGGTGAACGCAAGGCCGACGGCGTAGCGCAGCATCGAGCCGGCGGCGCCCCCGAGGCCGATGAGCAGCAGGCGGGTCATCCGCGAGAGCCTACCGCCGGCGCCGACGCGCGCCGAGCAGCGCCAGCGCCCATGCCCCCGGCGCGGGCACGACGTGCAGCGTCACCGTGGTCGGCGTGTACGCGAGGGCGTACGACAGGCCGTCCGCGAGCGGCGCTCCGGAAACTCCCGCGAATTCCCCTGTCAACGACGAGGCGATGAGGATGGCGAACGACTCGCCCGCCTGCGGCGTGTGGCCCGCGAGCGCCGAGACGCGCACCATGCCGCCCAGCGACACCAGGCCCGCGACAGTGAGCGAATCGGTCTGCGCGCCCGATGCGCCGGGCGCGAGGTCGATCCAGAGTTCCGCCGTCGGCGCCAGCGTCGTGTTTCCCTGAATCGCGAGCGCGCCGGTCGCGCCCTCCGCGCCCGGCGCGACGGCGCCCGCCCCGTGCAGCGGCGCCGCGACGCCACCCGCGCCCCCGCGCACGGACCC
>CAYVSR010000358.1:0-3586 GCA_964453125.1 uncultured Phycisphaeraceae bacterium
CTCCTGCAGGGGCAGGAAGACACCGGCGCTGTCCACGAGATAAATGAGGGGCAGCCTGGCCACGTGCGCGATCGTCTGGGCGCGGATGATCTTCTTGCAGGTCATCGGGAAGAACGCGCCGGCCTTCACCGTGGCGTCGTTGGCGACGATCATGCACGAGCGCCCCTCGACGGGCCCGACGCCGGTGACGACGCCCGCGCCGGGCGCGCCGCCGTGCTCCTCGTACATGCCGAAGGCGGCCCACAGGCCCAGTTCAACGAAGGCCCTGGGGTCGTCCACGAGTCTGTCGATGCGCTCACGGGCGCTGAGTCGGCCTTTCTCGTGCTGGCGCTCGATGGCCTTGAGCCCGCCGCCGAGACGGATCTGCTTCTCCTGCGCTATCGCCTCCTCGTTGAGTTCGCGGAGGCGGTTAATGGTGGGCGAGCCGGGGACGGGTTGGGCGCGGGTGGAGGACATGGATACGCGGAGTCTACAGGGGTGGGCAAGGGCGCCCGTCGCGGGCGGCGCAGGCGTCACGGGGCGCGCAGCCCGCGCATCCGGCGCAGCGTGCGCGACCGGGCGCGCAGGACGCAAGGCGCGTCGCCCTCGGGCGTTTTTCCGGTCGCGCGAGATAAGCGGCGACGGACCCGTGCGAACGACTTCCCTTGTGCCCGACCGCATGGCACCTTCATGCCGGACGCGTTCGGGCGAGCACAGCGCTCGGACGCGGGGCCAACGTGGGTGTGTGAGTGTGTGTGAGCGGCTTCGGTCTCGGCCGGAAGCGTGGGCGCGTGGGCCTCTGGAAGGGGCGCGCCGCATGCTCCGGCCGACCGAAGCCCGCCGCGGCCCGACGGCCGCGCCGCCGATAGTTCAAGGAGCAGCAGATGCGCATCGCGTCACGATCGAGCGTCCTCCTGGTGGCCGGCATGGCGTGCGCGAGCGGCGCGCTGGCGAGCCTCGAGTCGCCGCCGATTACCCCCGCTCGCGGCTGTTTCTCGGCCGAGTTCGTGGACTCGGGCGCGGGCAACTTCGGCGCCGTGTACTTCCTCGGCTCGCAGACCGAGGACGGACCGATCACCTTCGCCGCCAGCGACGACGAGTTCGGCGTCGGCCGGCTGCTCTTCACGCTCGGCTCGGCGCAGGCCGGCGACCGCGCCCGCCTCGGCTCGTTCGACGAGGGCGTGACGCTGCACTTCGCGTGGCGCATCGACCCGGCCGGGCCCGAAGCGCCCGCGCACGTCGTGCGCACCGACGGCGTCGACGACCTCTTCTACTTCTCGTTTGCCATCGACAGCGACGAGCGCGGCGGCTTCACCCGCGTCACCCTCGCCGAGCCGGACTTCTCGGACATGGTCCCGTCGTTCGACGGCGTGGTGTTCGACGTCCGCGCCTGCGCGTGCGCCTGCAACGGGCCGGACGTGCCCGCCCCCGGCTCCGCGGCGCTCGCCCTCGCCGGGTTCCTCGCCATGGGGACCCGAAAGCGGCGGGTGAGCCCCCGTACGCGCCCCACTCGCCCAGACTAAAGGACTGCGCCGACGACAATCAGATTCGGGTCAAATTCGGCTCGAAATCGGCTTGCCGGAACGAGTTTGATGCTTAGACTTCGTGCGTGTGAACAAGGGCTCGCGCCACCGCTGTCGGAGGCGCGGGAGAACAAGGGAGAGAATGTGACGAACCGGATCTGTCTCACCGCGATGCTTGCCGTCTGCGCGGGCGCCAACGCCGCCACGACGTACAACTTCGCCAGCATCACGAACACCAGCGCGACCAACGCGTCGGCGGGCGCCGCCCAGCTGACGATGACCGCGAGCGCGGTCGGCACGACGCAGGTCGACTTCCTGTTCCAGAACACGGGATCGACGGCGATGAGCATCGCCAACATCTACTTCGACGACGCCTCGACGCCGATCCTGCTGGCGTGCGCGAGCATCACGAACGGCGCGGGCGTCTCGTTCGGCGCAGGCGGCAGCCCCGCGAACCTGCCCTCGGGCGCGAACGTCTCGTTCGTTTCCGCGTTCCGCTTCCGCGCGGCGAACCCCGCGCCGAGCAACGGCGTGAACCCCGGCGAGCAGGTGACTATGCGGTTCAACCTCGCCGCGGGCCTGGACTTCGACGACGTGACCGGCGCGCTGGACAGCGCGGCGATGCGGGTCGGCATGCACGTGATCGCGTTCGCCAACGGCGGGAGCGAGTCGTTCATGAACCAGCCGCCGCCGGAGGACCCGCCGGTGACGTCCGTGCCGCTGCCCTCGGGCGCCGCCCTCGGGTTCGCCGGGCTATTCGGCCTCGGCGCCCGTCGTTCGCGCCGCTGAAGGCGTCGCCGGTCAGCCGCCTTTGCCTATCTTGCCTAGGTTGACCGCAACCCAGATCTGCAAGTCTTGGGCAAATTTTCGCCGATTTTCGCTCGGAAATGACCTGATTTGGGGTATTCTATCCCTGCCGGTGTGCATTGCGGCGACGCCGCCAGACCGGCACGTGTGAAGGGAGATTCGAGTGCGAAGGTTCATCGCTGGCATCGTGACGGTCGGGCTGTGCGCAGTGGCGCAGGGCGCGACCACGTACAACTTCTCCCGGATCACCTCCAACGCCACGACGAACGTCGAGTCGCAACTGACGATGACGGTCGACAGCGCGGGCTCGGGGCTGGTCTCGTTCCTGTTCCAGAACACCGGCGCCACGGCGTCGTTCATCCAGGCTGTCTACTTCGACGACGCGTCCACGCCGCTCTTCACGGGCATCTCGAGCATCGTCAACGGCTCGGGCGTGAACATGTCGGCGGGCGGCAACCCCGCGAACCTGCCCAGCGCCATGAACGCAGGCCCGGCGTTCGTGTCCAGCTTTAACGCCACCGCACGGAACCCCTCGCCGACCAACGGCGTGAATCTTGGCGAACAGGTCGAGATCATCCTGGCGCTCGGCGGCACGTTCACGCTCGCCGATGTCAACGACGCCCTGCAGGACTCGTCGCTCCGCGCCGGGCTCCACGTCCAGGGCATTCCCAACGGCTCCGGCACCACGAGCGACGCGTTCGTGAACTCGCCGGACGGGCCCGTGGTCCCGCTGCCCACCGGGGCCGGCCTCGGGTTTGTTGGGCTGCTTGGCCTCGGCGCGCGCCGCAGCCGGCGCTGAGCCTCGACACGCATCACGGATCACCCACACGCCCGACGCACCCGCGCCGGGCGTTGTTCTGCGCGCGCTGCCTGCGCTTCGACACGTCAGGCGTCGGGACGGACAGCGTCCCCGCGCCGGGCGGCGCGGCGCTCGCCGCCATCGGCCTGCTCTGCGGCGTCGCTCGCCGGCGCCGCTGAGCCGGGCGGTGCGCCGGGCACAACGCGCGCCGAGAGCCGCGGCACGATCCTCACGGCGACAGCGCGCCGCGCGGCCAACCCACGGACGCGAGCGCCGGAGGCCGCGTTCACACCGATTGAGCCGCTCGTCGACACGATGTTGAGATCGGCGAAGGGCCGGCATGTGGGCTCGCCTTCTCGTCTCCCGAGAAACTCCTGCGCGCAGGGGTAGATCGGGCGGCGCCCATTCCGGGTGGGCGCGCGAACAAAATCGTGAACGCGAAGTTCGCGGCCGCTGCGCCGGCGCGGCTGGCCACGCG
>CAYVSR010000359.1:0-3580 GCA_964453125.1 uncultured Phycisphaeraceae bacterium
CTCTCCACCGACAGGGTGAACAGAAGAGTCGATATTGTCATCGTCTCGTCGCCGAAATCATGCTCGCATGGTCAGTGGCATCCACCAGCGGGTGCACGCATCATGGAACACCCTTCCATGCTCTCTTTCATCTTGTCTCCCATGTCCGAGGGCGCCGAGGCCATCACATGCTGCATCATGTGCTCTTTCATCACTGAGTCCATGTGCACCATGTGCTCGCGGGCGTCGGCGCGTTGCTTGACGAGCTCGCTGATGACCGCGGCCATCGCATCCACTTTGGTCGATCCGGACGCTTCGTTCATGGCTGCGAGCAGGCGATTGAGGCCCGCATCGGAGTCTTTCTGTGTCATCACCTGCTCATCGCCCATCTTCGCCATAGCCGCGCAGCAGCCTGAGAGTGTCGATTGTGCTTTGACGGTCGGCTTCTCGGCCTGCTTTGCCTCCTGGACGGGCTGTGCCGCCCACGCGAGTGAGAGGGCGGCGGTGCCTCCCAGCACAGCAGCGAACAGGAAATGACGGTGGAGGCGACTGGTCATGCGAGACTCCTTGCCATGGGCCGGCCGTGCTGGCGCCGTGAGCGGGTGGACCGATGTCGTCATTGTTTCCCGCGCGCCTCGCCGGCTCTGCGCGGAACTTTCCCCAATCGCGACGATTGGGATCCTTCCCGGTCAAGCGAACGTGATCAGCGGCTTGAGCATCCCGTCCGCCTTGGTCTGCATCATCCCGAACGCCTTCTCGATCTGGGCGAACTTGAAGCGGTGGGTGGTCAGGGCCAGCGGATCGACGCGCCCGGCGGTGATAAGGCGCATCAGGCGGCCCATGCGCTCCGAGCCGCCGGGGCACAGGCCGGTGCGGATGGTCTTGTCGCCCATGCCCACGCCCCACTCCTTGCGCGGGATCGGCACGGACTCCTCCTCGCCGCCGTGGTAGCCGAGGTTGGAGATAGTCCCGCCCGGCCGGGTCGCCTTGACGCACGCCGCAAAGGTCTTGGATGAGCCGAGCGCTTCGATGGCCGTGTCCACACCCTTACCGCCGGTCAGCCGCATGATCGCGTCCACGGCGTCTTCCTTGGAAAAGTCGACAACGACATCGCAGCCGTATTTCTTCGCGAGCACCATGCGATTGGGGACCGACTCGACGCCGATGACCAGCCCCGCGCCCTGCAGGCGGGCGCCTACGGTCGCCATCAGGCCAAGCGGACCCTGGGCGAAGACCGCCACGCTCCCGCCAACTGGAATATTGCCGTACTCCGCGGCCATGAAGCCGGTCGAGAGCATGTCGCAGCAGTACGCCGCCTGCTCGTCGGTCAGCTCGTCGGGGATGGGGGCCAGGTTCGCCACGGCGTCGTTGACGTGGAAGTACTCAGCCATGCTGCCATCCTTGATGTTGGCGAACTTCCATCCGCCCAGCATCCCCCCGCACTGCGACGAGTAGCCGCGCTGGCAGTTGTCGCAGGCGAAGCAGGGCGTGATGGCGTTGACGGCGACCCGCTGGCCGATCTTGAGCATCTCCCTCGCCCTCACGGCCTCGCCCAGCTCATGGATCACTCCCACGGCCTCGTGCCCGAGAGTCATGTCCGTGCGCGGGCCGATGGCCCCCGCGAGCGTGTGGACATCCGAGGTGCAGATGAGCGCCGCGGTGGTGCGGATGATCGCGTCGTTTGGCCCGGCGCGGGGGATCGGCTTGTCGATGACCCCGACCTTGCCGATCGCTTGCATGACGAATGCTTTCATGGTGGCGGGTGTGGGGGGCATGCGTGCTCCTGAAATGTGGCTCGCTTGAGCGGCACGAGAGCGTGACTGGCCGGCGAAGGATTCTGAGAACAGGGTGGACGCGACAGGCACGGGCCGTGACGCGGAAACTTCTCCAATTACCCGTCCGAAGATTCCACGTGTTTGAGAGGAGGCGTCTGCGATGGCGTGTCCGGTGACGGCTTGGGCTGTGCGCTGGTCGTCAGCCGCACGGGATGCCCGAACCACTCGCGCCGCCCGTTCCCGTATTTCTCTTGAAGAACGGACTCGACCTCGCCCATGGCCCCATCGGCCCGGACCCAGCCGCCGTCCAGGTCGGGGAAGTCGATCCGGCAGTTCTCGCACTTCTTGGCGTCGGAGAACCTGATGGGGCACCAGAACGACTCGACGTTGCGGAGCATCTCGCCGCCGAGCGCGTAGACGCCCGTCATCCAGTCGCAATAGAGACACCAGACCAAGTCGTGCCCGACCAATCCATCAAACTTATGTCGGCTGACGTTCACCCACTCGCCGTGCCGGTAGGCCGGGAAGCCCAGCAGCCAGCGCAGGGGCGGGTAGATGAGGACCTGCGAGAGCCTGACCACCCAGAAGCCGGGCAGCGCGAGCAGGCTGACCCAGAGGGCCAAATGGTTCGGCGCTCTCCCCACGGTTCGGTTGAGCGCCTTCACGATCCGCGGGCCCTTTCGTGCGTTCGGGTGCATGGCCTCGTGCAACGTGACCCACCCGGCCAGCGCGAGCGATTGGGCCGCGAGCGTCGCCACAAAGCCCCACCAACCCCCGATGACGGCGCCGACGACCCACGGCGCCCAGACGAGCAGCGCCACCACCACATCGAGCATCGGGGCTCGCGCGAGGGCGGCCGCCAAGCGCCGCTGAGGGCCAAGACGAGGCGCGAGCGTCAAGAACCCTACTAACGCGCCCTCGGCGACAATCGTCCATGCGGTGATCTGTAGGAGGATGTTCAACCTGTCTCCGAGATGAATGCGCCATGCTCACCGGGAGTCCACGCTTGTAAAGCCCGCGAGCACGTGGCGAGGGATTCGGTGTCTGCGGCGAGCAGGCGGCCGCGGGATCGAGCTGGTCCAGCGGGATGTTCCGTGCGATGTCAACGTAAACCTCCCGATACTCGACGGGCGTGCGCACGTCGATGAGGTCGATCTTCTTGGCCGTCTTGCAGAGTTCTGCAAGCTCCTACGGTTTGATGGCGGCGATGCTCATGGTCTACTCCTGGGGGGCGTGGGCGCGTGCTGTCGGCGCACTCACGATCTCTTGTTTGACACCTTCATGATGGCGACGACCAGCAGGACTACCACGAGCACGCCGATCACCGGCCAGATCCACATCCCTCCGCCCGACCAGTCGTTCATCCATCCATTGTTATGGTTCATTCTGAAAATCCTTTCGTTGCGATGCCCCTCCGCCAGAACCGCTCGCGCCGTGCTACCGGCTCTCGGCGGCGGGGCCACGCATCATGGAACACCCTTCCATGCCCTTCTTCATCTTCTCGGCCGTGTCGGCCGGCGCCGCGGCCATCACGTGCTGCATCACATGCTCCTTCATCGCCGAGTCCATGCGCATCATGTGTTCGCGGACGGCGGCACGCTGACTGACGAGCTCGTTGATGACCGCGGCCATCGCATCGACCTTGCCCGAGGCCGGTGCCTCGTTCATCGTGCCCAGCAGGCGGTCGAGGCGAACGTCGAACTCCTTCTGGGTCGCCATCTCGTCGGTGCCCATCTTCTTCATCGCCGCGCAGCACTCGGGCAGTGTTGGCTGTTCTTTGGCCGCTGACTTCTCGCCCTTGTGTGCCTCGTGTGCGGGCTGTGCTG
>CAYVSR010000360.1:0-3578 GCA_964453125.1 uncultured Phycisphaeraceae bacterium
ACCGTCCCCAAGTGGGCGGGCGGGGTGGAATCGGTGGCCTTGGTCTCGACCGCCGCGACGGTCGTGCTTCTGGGCGCCCTGGCGTACTACTCGCGCGGGCACACGGTCGAAGGGGTGGTGGCGGCCGCGGCGGGGGCGATGCTCGCCTTCGTCTACCTCGGCCTGATGTTCGGCTTCGTGCTGGCCATGCGCAGGTCGCACTCCGAGTGGGTGGTGTTCGGGGTGCTCGCCGTCACCAAGTCGTGCGACATCGGGGCGTACTTCACCGGCCGAGCGCTCGGGCGACGCAAACTGATCCCCTGGCTCAGCCCCGGCAAGACGTGGGAGGGCTTGTTCGGCGGCGTCGCCGTCGCCACGGCGCTCGGGGCGCTCGGGGCGTGGCTCCTGCGCGAATCAGACTCCCCCACCCGCCTCGCGCTGTGGCAGGGCGCCCTGATCGGCGGCTCGCTCGCCGTGGCAGGCCAGGCCGGAGACCTGATCGCCAGCCTCCTCAAGCGCGACGCGGGCATGAAGGACTCGTCCAACCGGCTGCCGGGCTACGGCGGGGTGCTGGACGTCGTGGACTCCCCCCTCCTCGCGGCCCCGGTCGGCTACTGGCTGCTCCTGGCGTTCGCCAAGGTGGCGCCCGCGATCTGAGGCAGGTCGGCGCCCGGATACGGGCCTCCCGGCGCGCTGCTATGCTGCATACAGGCTGGCGGAGGTTGCATGAGCGTGACGGCGAAACTGGTGCGGCTGCACCGAGTCGAGATTCAGATCCGGGGATTGACCGAGCGCCTGCATCAGGCGGATCGGTACCTCAAGATGCAGGACGACACGCTCGCCGCGCTCGACAAGCAGGCCGAGACCGTGCGCGCCCAGCTGCGCATGGCCGAGGCCACCCTCAAGAACGACGAGACCGAGGCGGCCGGCATCGAGGATCGCATCGCGAAGTACCGCGAGCAGATGAACGCCGCCAAGACCAACAAGGAATACACGGCGTTCCTGACCGAGATCAACACGCTGAAGGCCGACAAGGCCAAGGTGGAGGAGCGCGAACTCGGCCAGATGACCAAGGCCGAAGAACTCCGCGCCCAGGCGGCCAAGATCGAGGCCGAACGCGAGGACCGCCTCAAGGTCCGCACCGTCGCCAAAGCGGATCGAGACCAGCGCGAGGCCGAGATCCACGACCGCCTCGAGGAACTCAAGCGCGAGCGCGTCGCCGCCGCGGACGACGTCCCTGAGAGAGCCCTCGCCGCCTTCCAGTATCGCATCACCCAGGGCCACGACGAGATCATGGCCCCCCTCGAAGAGCACGACCGGCGCAACCGCGAGTATTGCTGCGGCGCCTGCCAGGTCCTCCTCCCCCTCGAGAAACTCAACGCCCTTATCGGGCGCGGCGAACTCACCGCGTGCACCAACTGCGGCGTGCTGCTCTTCATCGAGGAAGAGGTCAAGGGCAACGTCGTCTCCGCCTCGCGCAAGTGAGGCCCGCCGGTACACTCCGGCCATGACGCACCTCCATCACGCATCCTGCGCGTGCTCGCGGCGCGCGTTCCTCGGCGCGGGCTGCGGCGCCTACGTCGCCCTCGCGCTCGCCTCGGGCACGGGGCTCGCACGCCGGGCCTTCGGCGCGGTTCCGGGGCACGACCTCGTCCGCACCGAGCCCTTCGCGCGCGTCGTGAAGGTGGCCGACGGCGTGTGGGCCGTCGTCTCCACCCCGTTCGGCGCCGACAAGCCCGACATGCGCACCGTCGCCAACGCCGGCGTCATCGCGGGCAAGGACGGCGTGATGGTCATCGAGGGGCTCAACACCGTCGAGGGCGGCGCGTGGCTGAGCGACCTGGCGCGGGAACTCACCGGCCGACGGCCCACCCATGTCGCCCTCACCCACTACCACGCGGACCACAGCGCCGGCCTCGCGGGGCACCTGGGCGGCGCAAACCCGCCGGTCATCGTGGGCACCGCCACCACACGCCAGATGCTCCTCGAGCGCACCGCGAAGATGCCCGAGCCCAAGCCGGGCGAGGCGCCCAAGCCCGGCCCGGTCTCGACGGCGCGGGTGGTGCTGCCCGACTCGGTGATCGTCGACTATTCCGGGCAGACCGCCGTCGACCTGGGCGGCCGCACTGTCCGCCTCACGCCCCACGCGGGCCACTCGCCCAGCGACCTCACCATCGAGATCGACGAACCGCGCGTCCTCTGGACCGGCGACCTCGTGTTCAACGGCATGTTCCCCTACTACGGCGACGCCGTGCCAAGCAAGCTCGGGGCTGTGTGCGAGTCCATCCTCCGCGACCCGGACACGCTGTACATCCCCGGCCACGGCTCGCCGGCGGACGCAGGCGCCCTCAAGCCCTACCTCGCGATGCTGGCCGATGTGGAGCGGGCCGCGCGCGACGCGTTCGCGAAGGGCACGCCCGCGGAAGACGCGTGGAAGACGTACGAGCTGCCCGCGGCGCTCGGCGAGTGGTACAAGTTCCGGCCCAACGTCTATCAGTTCGCGTTCGAGGCGTGGGAGCGCGAACTCAAGGGCGGCGAGCCGATCCGCTAGCGCGTACCCGACGCTACTCGCGCGCCGAGGCGCGCACGTAGCCCACCACGCGCGCCCGGCCCGGCGCGTCGACCGCGAGCGGCCGAGCGAGGTACGCCTCCACTCGGAAGTCCAGCGCGGGCGAGCCAATTTCTCGGGTAAGCGCCGCGCGGGCCCCCTCCAGCGCGACGGCTCGGGCGGCGCGAGCGTCGGCGCCCATCGCCTCGGCGGTCACGATCACGCGCCCTGACTCGCGCACCGGCGCCCCCAGCCACCACGTCGGGCGGCCGTCGGCGCGCAGCAGGGCGTCCTTGTCTCCCGCTGGGGCTTCTGGCGATGCCGCGACCGCGGCGCCCTCAGGGGCGGCGTCGGCCCCATCGCCGGGCGCGGGCAGTGGCGGGCCGACGAACGCGGCCTGTTCCTCCTCGGTCGCGGGGGCCGCCGTCTGCTCCTCGCTCGGCAGGCCCACGTCGTCCCGAGACCGGTCGAGCGGGCGCTCGGCGCGCTGGCACGCCGCAAGAACCGACAGCATCGCGCACGCGGGCGCGACTCGCCGCGAGTGGCGAGTGGCGGCGGAGGCGAACTGCATGAAGCGCAGCGGGGGCATTCCCGTATCATTCGCTGGCGCCGGCGCAGAGGGAAGCGCCGGCGCGCACGGGTCGGAACGTCCCGGAGACCGCACGCCATGCCCAGCCCCCCGGCCCCGCGTCCCGCACCCACCGACCCTCGCGCCATCACCCGGCCCGACGAGGCCTACTGGACGTACTGCGTCATCGCCGCGGCGATGACGCTCGTGGGCTTTCCTTTCGCCCTCCTGGCGTACTACATCCGCTACCAGACCCTCAGGTACCGCATCGACGACGAGGGCGTGGCCATGAGCGTCGGCTGGCTCTGGAAGCGCGAGACGTACGTCGCGTACCGGCGCATCCAGGACATCCACGTCACCCGCAACCTCCTCCACCGCTGGCTCGGCCTCGCGCGCATCGACGTCCTCACGGCCTCCGGCCATGCCGGCGCCGAGATGACCATCGAGGGGATCCGCGACCCCGACGCCCTCCGCGACTTCCTC
>CAYVSR010000361.1:0-3552 GCA_964453125.1 uncultured Phycisphaeraceae bacterium
GTCATGGTGAGGATCCACAGGCACGCCAGCGTGAGCACGAACGGCGACCGACGCGACGGCCGGGGCAGCAGCACGAGGAACGGAATGACGAACTTGCCGATCGCCAGCGCGGTGGAGACGCTCAGCCACCCCTCGGTGCGCCGGGTCAGGAGGTACGCGGTCTCTTCGGGGATGTTGGCGTACCAGATCAGGAAGTACTGGCTGAACGCGATGTACCCCCAGAAGACGGTGAAGCCGAACAGCAGCTTGCCGAGGTCATGGAAGTGCTCGCCGGTGACCACGCCTCGCAGCCGCCCGGCGCTCCGCTGCAGCAGCAGGAAGAGCGTGCCGAGCGCGAGGGTGGAGAGCATGCCGATGGCGAAGAAGTAGACGCCCCACATCGTGGAGAAGAAGTGGTAGTCGAGGGCCATCATCCAGTCGAACGCGGCGAACGCGGTCGCCAGCGAGAACAGGATGAGCCCGGGCGCCGAAAACTTGCGGAGGCGCCGGGTGCGCCACTTGTCGCCGTCGCGGTCCTGCGCGATCGACATGCCTCGCAGCGTGGCGGCGAGGCCGATCCAGACCGCGAAGTACACGACGGCGCGGATCATAAAGAACGGCAGGTTCAGGAAGGCCTGCTTGCGCTGGTAGATCAGGTCGCCCGCGACGTGCGACGTGTCCATCCACGCCCACAGCAGGCCGGGCTTCGTGAAGCACAGCGCCGCGGTGGGGATGAACATCAGCAGGAGCAGCGGCGCCCCGGAGGCGATGTTCTCGAACGTGCGCCGGATGACCGCGGACCAGCCCGCCCCGGTCTGGTGCAGCGCCATCACGAACGCCAGCGAGCCGCAGACAAGCGCCACGCAGGCCATGAAGCCAACGTGGTAGGAGAACATCGCGTGCTTCTGCGCCGCGGCGTCGCCGGTGAACCCGGTGTACGCGACCGCGGCGACGGCGGCGGCGCCGGCGGCGATGAGCAGGGCGCCCACCCCGCGAGCCGCGCCGGCGCCGGGCTGGACGTTGTCGGGCGCGAGCAGCGCCGCGTCGTGCGCGTGTGCCGCGTGGCTCATCGCGTGGCCTCCGTGGGGGCTGTGGCGCCGGGCGCGGGCGTCGCGGCGGTTTGCCCGCGCGTGCGCTCCAGCTCGCCCTTCATGCCGTCGGGGATCTGGTCCGCCGGGAACGCCCTCGACCGCTGCAGTGCGCGGAAGTACGCCGTGATCGCCCACGCGTCTCGCTCGCTCACCTGCGCGCGGTACGCGGGCATCTTGAGCGCCGGCTGCTGGCCCGCGGCGTTGGGCACGCCGTTGCGGATCGTCCAGAACACGAAGCCGTCCGTGCCGCGCCCGTCCGGATCGGCGCTGCCCTTGACGTACTTGGGGTCATGGAAACTCGGCAGCACGTACGACCACTGCTGGCCCACCATGCCCTGACCGTCGCCCGAGTAGCCGTGGCACGGCGTGCAGTAGATGTTGAACCGCTCCTGCCCGCGCTTGATGAGCGCCGCGGTCACCGGCACGGGGATCGTCGCGACGTACGAGCCGTCGGCGTTCTTGCCGGTGAAGAGGCGGTCGTCTTCCTTCAGCAGATCGGAGCGCACCAGCGAGACCTGCGAGGCCGACGCCGCCCGAGCCTCGGGCGCCGCGCCCCAAGAGAGCAGCGCCTTGGGCCCGAAGGGCACGGTGTTGGCCGGGGGCTCGCGCATGGTGCGCTTGTCCGCGAACAGGGCGGACTCGGCCTGCGGCTTGTACTTCTCCTGGTCGTCAATGTCCGGGAAGAACTGGCGCGGCGGCTTGTTGGCGCGCTCGCCCCGGCACCCGCCGGCCGCGAGCGCGCCGCCGGCGAGCGCCAGCGCCGCGAGCCCGAACCTCATCGTGCGGTGCAGTCGCATGGCCGGCTCACTCCTCCTCGACGAACTCGACGCCCGTGGCGCCGGCCTGCTCGAGCAGGCGGCGGGTGGCGTCGGGGTTGAACTTGGCGTCCTTCGCCTGGATGGCGAGCATGAACTTGTCGTCGCTCACACCCAGGAACCGCTCCTTCGTGAACAGCGGGTGGTGCCACCGCGGCAGGCCGTTGAGCGTCAGCATGCCGATGATCGCGCCGAACGACGCGAGCAGCACGCCCAGCTCGAACGTGACCGGCGTGAAGGGCTCCCACGCGCCGAACGGCTTGCCCTGCACGACCATGGGGTAGTCCACCGCGGTCGTCCAGTACTGCAGCATGAACCCGCCCGCCACGCCGCAGATCGCGCCGAAGGCGACGATGAACGAGACGCGGCTGGGCTTGAGGCCCATCGCCTCGTTGAGATCGTGGATGGGGAACGGCGCGTAGGCGTCCCACTTGCGATAGCCCGCGTCTCGCACCGCCTCGCACCCCTGCAGCAGGGCGCCGGGGCCGGAGAACTCGGCGAGGATGCCCCACCGGGCGACGGGCTTGGCTTCGGTCGGTCGCATGTCAGTGGCCCCCCTTCTCGTGGGCGCGCCCGGGCAGCGCCGGCGCCGCCCCCGCGCCGTGCGGGTCAGCCGCGGGCATCACGTTCTTCAGCTCGCTGATCGCCATCGCGGGCAGGAACCGCATGAACAGCAGGAACAGCGTCAGGAACAGGCCGAACGACCCCGCGAAGGTCACGATCTCGACGATCGTCGGCGTGTACATGTCCCACGACGAGGGCAGGAAGTCGCGGTGCAGCGACGTGACGATGATCACGAACCGCTCGAACCACATCCCGATGTTCACGAAGATCGTGACGATGAAGATGAACCACGGCGTCGTCCGGCACCACTTGAACCAGAACAGCTGCGGCGTGATCACGTTGCACGAGATCATCGACCAGTAGGCCCACCAGTACGGCCCGAACGCCCGGTTCTTGAACGCGTACAGCTCGTACTCGTTCCCGCCGTACCACGCGATGAAGAATTCCATCGAGTAGGCGAAGCCCACCATGCTGCCCGTCAGCGTGATGATCTTGCACATGTTCTCGATGTGACGCAGCGTCAGGAAGTCCTTCATCCGCGGGTACATCGCCCGCATGGGGATCATCAGCGTCAGCACCATCGCGAAGCCCGAGAAGATGGCGCCCGCCACGAAGTAGGGCGGGAAGATCGTCGTGTGCCACCCGGGGATCACCGACACCGCGAAGTCGAACGACACGATCGAGTGCACCGAGAGCACCAGCGGCGTGCTCATGCCCGCCAGAAGGATGTACGCCTTCTCGTAGTTCCACCAGCCACGCAGGCTGAAGCGCCACCCCAGCGACAGGAACCCGTACGCGTACGCCGCGATCCTGCCCGTCGGCAGGCTCAGCACGCCGGGGATCACCGCCATCGTCCGGTCGATCCGCCGGATCGCCCGGTCGCGCAGCGTCGCGATGTCCGGGATCATGCCCATGTACCAGAACAGCAGCGACACCGTGAAGTACGTGCCGACGGCGAACACGTCCCACAGCAGCGGCGAGCGGAAGTTCGGCCAGATCCAGTTGTAGTTGGGGATCGGGAACAGCATCCACGCGAACCACACGCGCCCGACGTGGATGCCCGGGAACGTGCCGGCGCAGATGACCGCGAAGATCGTCATCGC
>CAYVSR010000362.1:0-3544 GCA_964453125.1 uncultured Phycisphaeraceae bacterium
CGTCGAGTTCCACGCCGAGGTCGCCCCGCGCGACCATGATGGCGTCGGCGACGCCGAGGATCTCGTCGATGTTGGCCAGGGCCTGGGGCTTCTCGATCTTGGCGACGATGGGCATGTGCTCGCCCAGCGCGCACGAGTCGCCGCCCTTGACCGTGTCGGCCTGGCAGGCGGCGAGGAGCAGGCGGAGGGCGGAGACGTCCGCGGCGGAGCGAACGAACGAGAGCGCCAGAAAGTCCATGTCGTGCTCGACCGCCCAGCGGGCGCAGATGCGGTCGAACTCGGTGACGGCGGGGAGCGAGATGTCGCTGTCGGGCAGGTTGACGCCCTTGCCGGGGGTGACGGCGCCGCCGGTCGTGACGCGGCATCGCAGCGCGGGGGCGCCCTCGGCGGCGGTGCGCTCGATAGCGAGGGCGCGCACGGCGCCGTCGTTGATGAGCACGCGCTGGCCGGGGCGGATCTCGTCGGCGAGGCGGTCGTAGGTGCAGGTGAGCAGGGGCGTGTCGCCGTCGCGGACGGGGATGCCGGCGCCGATGTGCACGAGCAGGAAGTCGTGGCCCTCGACGAGGTCGATGGCGGCGGGGGAGGCGAACTTGCCGATGCGGATCTTGGGGCCGCAGAGGTCGCCGAGCGCCGCGAGCGGTCGTGCGGCGCGCGCGGATGCCTCACGGACCATTTTGAGTCGACGGTGGTGGTCGGCGAGTTCGCCGTGAGAGAAGTTGAGGCGGAAGACGGAGACTCCGGCGGCGACGAGGCGGTCGAGGGCCTCGGGGGCGTCGGTGGCGGGGCCGAGCGTGGCGACGGTCTTGGTGAGCGCGGGCTGCTCGGGGTGTCGCGTGGCTGGGGGTGCGGGCACGTGTCGAGTGTAATCGCGGGAGTGAAGAGGGCGCGAGCGGGGAGTAGGATCGGCCGCGATGAATCAGACGAGGCAACGGGCGGCGCTGGTGACGGGCGCGGGGTCGGGCGTCGGCCTGGCGTGCGCGCGGGCGCTGGCGGCGGAGGGGTTCGCGGTGGCGCTGGTGGGGCGGCGCGCGACGCCCCTCGAAGCGGCCGCGGCGGCGATCGGCGCGGCGGGGGGAAGGGCGCTGGCGATCGTGTGCGACGTCAGCGATGCGGGCGCGATGCGACGCGCGGTGGCCGAGTGCGCCGGGCGCCTGGGCGGGCTCGATGCGCTGGTGAACAACGCGGGCGTGGCGGAACTCGCGCCGATCGAGCGCCACACGCCGGAGGTGATCGAGCGCGTGTTCGCGACGAACGCGCTGGGCCCCGCGAACGCGATCGCGGCGGCGTGGCCGATCATGGCGGCGCAGCGGTCGGGGGTCATCGTGAACGTGTCGTCGATGGCGACGCGAGACCCGTTCGCGGGGTTCTTCGCGTACGCGGCGTCAAAGGCGTCGGTGAACCTCATGGCGCGGTCGTGCGCCAGGGAGGGGGCGGCGCTGGGCATCCGGGCGTTCAGCGTGGCGCCGGGGGCTGTGGAGACCGCGATGCTGCGGTCGATGTTCAACGAGCGCGCCGTGGCGCCCGAACGCTGCCTCAGCCCGGACGCGGTGGCGGCGGTGATCGTGGCGTGCGTCCGGGGCGAACGCGACGCGGAGAACGGCGAGACGATCTATCTCAGCGCGTGAGGCGTTTGCGGGAGAGCGCCGGGAGCGGCGGCGCGCGGGAACCGGGCGTGACGCGGCCGGTATGCTGTCCTGCTCGCACCACACGAACGGAGACAGACCATGCGATTCGAACGACTGTTCCAGCCCGTCGCCCTGCTGGCGCTCTCGGGGGCGCTGATCGGCGCCGAGCCCGCAAAGACCCCGGCGCCCGCGACCAAGCCCGCGTCGGCGTCGGCGGCGTCGGGCGGCCCGACGATCACGAACTTCCTGAAGATCCGCGTGCCCGGCGGCGTGAGCCTCGCCCCGGGCGGGGCGGTGTACTGCCGCGACTTCCCCGACGGGATCAACCAGCTGTACCGGCGCGACGCGGGGGCGTCGCTCAACTCGCCGATGAAGAAGCTGACGGACTTCAAGGACGGGCTCTCGGGCTACTCGCTCTCGCCCGACGGGAAGACGATCGTGCTGAGCGCGGCGATCGGCGGCAACGAGAACACGAACATCTGGGTGATGGACGCCGCGACGGACAAGATCACGCCGACGCTGCAGAACACCGAGGTGCAGTTCAGCGTGCAGGCGTGGCTGCGCGATTCGTCGGGGTTCGTGTACCGGGCGAACGACAAGAGCCCGAGCGACTTCTACCTCTACCGGTACGACCTGAAGGACGGCAAGAGCACGCAGCTGCTGGGCGAGAAGGGAGACTGGTCGGTCGCGGACGTGACGGACGACGGTTCGCGCCTGCTGGTGGCGAACTACCGCTCGGTGTCGGACTCACGCGTTTTCGAGCTGGACGCCAGGACCGGCAAGCTGCGCGACATCAGCGCGACGCCGGCGGGCACGGACTCGGCCAACGGCGCGTCGGGCTACCTGCCGGGCGAGAAGGCGTGCTTCCTCGAGTCCGACTTCAAGGACGGGATGACGCGCCTCTACGTGCGTGATCTCTCGACGGACTCGACAACCCCGCCGACCGAGGCGCTGCCCGCGGCGCTGAACAAGTTCGAGCTGGACGGCGCCTCGCCCAACCACGAGCGGACCCACCTCGCCGCGGCGCTGAACGAGGACGGTTACGGCTCGCTGCACGTGTTCTCGATCGGCGAGAAGGGCGCACTGAAGGAGATCGCCCTGCCCAAGGTCGAGAAGGGGCTTGTTTTCCCGGCCGACTTCCGGGGCACGACGCTGGCGTACTCGGTCTCGAACGCGAATAACGCCGGCATCACCTACGCGGTTGACCTCGCGAACCCGACCGAGGCGAAGGCGCTCACGGCGCGGGTGGACAGCGAGACGCTGGACCTCGCCCAGTTCCGCCCCGCCGAACTGGTGAAGTACAAGTCGTTCGACGGGCTCGAGATCCCGGCGTTCCTCTACCTGCCGGCGGGCTTCAAGAAGGGGACGCCCATCCCGTTCGTGGTGAACTACCACGGCGGGCCCGAGGGGCAGCACCGCCCCGGCTTCGACCGCGTCTCGCAGTTCCTGGTCTCGAAGGGCTACGGCGTCCTGCAGCCCAACGTGCGGGGCAGCACCGGCTACGGGCGCGCGTTCCACATGATGGACAACTACAAGAAGCGCTGGGACTCCGTGAAGGACGGCGTCGAGGCGGCCCGCTGGCTCGTCAAGGAGGGCTACGCCCAGAACAAGAAGGTCGCGGCGTACGGCGGCTCGTACGGCGGGTTCATGTCCGTCGCGTGCATCATCGAGGGCCAGGACCTGTTCGGCGCCTCGATCAACGTCGTCGGCATCGTGAACATGAAGACCTTCCTCGAGCAGACCAAGGGCTACCGACGCGCCCTCCGCGAGGCCGAGTACGGCCCGCTCACCGACCCCGACTTCCTCAAGACCGTCTCGTCCATCCATCGGACGGACGACATCAAGTGCCCGATGATGATCGCCCACGGCCTCAACGACCCGCGCGTGCCCGTCGGCGAGGCCATGCAGCTCGCCGTCGC
>CAYVSR010000363.1:0-3541 GCA_964453125.1 uncultured Phycisphaeraceae bacterium
AGGCGTCAAAGAGCAGAGACATGCGTCTGGCGAGCGTACGGGCCGGGCGGCCCCGGGGCGTCCAAAGTGGGCGGGGAGGGACTCGAACCCACGACCCCTCGCATGTAACGCGAGCGCTCTAGCCGGCTGAGCTACCCGCCCCAGTGCGTCAAGCGTATCCGGCGCCCGGCCCGTGCGGTCCGGCGCCGGGGCAATCGGCGCCCTCGCGGCGAATTCTCGTTGACTCCCCCCGGAAGCGCTGGTTGAATATCGGCGGAGGAACCGATGGCCCATCGCACCCTGAAAATCTCCGTCTGCGCGCTCGCGCTCGGCTCGCTGGCGCAGGCCATCCCGCCGTCGAACGTCTGCCCCGACGCCAAGTTCGGCTGGGGCGAGAACATCGGGTGGACGAACTGGAAGGACGCCAACTCGGGCGCCTCGGGCGTCAAGGTGTTCCCGAACCACGCCGCCGGCTTCGCGTGGGGCGAGAACGTCGGATGGATCAACTTCGGCCCCGGGGGCGGGCCGTACGCGAACACCACGGGCGCCAACTTCGGCGTCAACATCAATCAGACAACCGGCGTGTGCACGGGCCTGGCCTGGGGCGAGAACATCGGCTGGATCAACTTCGCCACCACGCCCTCGCTGGGCGCCCAGGGCGCCCGCTACGACGCCCTCGCCCATCGGTTCCGCGGCTACGCCTGGGGCGAGAACGTCGGTTGGATCAACCTCGACAACGGCGTGCCCGCCCACTTCGTAGGCGCCCTGCTCGGCGACACCAACGGCAGCGGCACGTGCGACTTCGTCGATCTCAACCGCGTGCTCAGCGAGTTCGGACTCGCGGGCGCCACGCTCGCGGGCGATGTGAACGGCAGCGGCAACGTCGACTTCGTCGATCTGAACATCGTGCTGTCGTTCTTCGGACAGTCCTGCTGAGGCCGCTCAGCGCCGGCGCCGACGGGCCCCGAGGAGCCCCGCCCCCGCGAGCAACCCCGCCGCGCCCGGCCCGGGCACCGGCGTGATGCGCACGTTGTCGATGCCCCACGACTCGTCGAGCGGCGTCTGCAGCCCGAACCCGTAGAAGTCGAAGGCGTCCGTGCCCAGGGCCGTGAAGCCGATCGCGATGTTCCGGTAGATCGAGTCCGAATAGACGTTGAACCCGAGATTCACGTGCTGCACCGCCGGCGCGCCGGGGTAGGTCTGCGACTGGCTGGGCGTGTTCGAGAAACTGTGGTCGAAGCGGCGCACGCCGTTGACGTTCACCCGGAACCGGTCCGGGCCCCACGTGGCGTCGTTGCCGTCCCACGAGTCGATGATGTAGAGATCGAACTTCAGTTCGTACTGCTGGCCAGGCGTCAGGTTGGCGTGCAGGGTCGCCGTGTCGTTGAGCAGGTTCCCCAGGAACCGCGTGAAGCCCGCGGTCTGCGCCGTTGGCGGCGTGATCGGCGTGTTGGGCGCGCTGGAGAGGCGGAGGGTCCACTCCACGCCCGTGCTCGCGGCCTCGGCCTCGAAGTCTTCCTGATAGGTCGCGATGGGCCTGGCGCCGGCGCTCGCCGCGAGGGCGAGCGCGAGGGCCGGCAGGAGCGCGGTCTTGGCGAGGCCGAGGCTGGGCGCGGTGTGGGCTGGCATCTCTCTCTCCTCGTTGTCTCGCGCCGGCCTGTGCGTCCGGCGCGGTTTCTCTCGCATCCCTTGAGCCGACCGGCGCCGTGCGACAGTCTGGCCTGGGGAACACTGTGCCCCGCGGGAGGACCACCGCCAGTGATGCGGCCGAGATGAGAGGATCGGGGTTGGGTCTGTGCGGCCCGAGCGGGCTGCGCCGCCGGAAACCGCGCCGCCGGCCCGCCCGATTGACGCAAACCGGCGCGGGGATAGCATGGTCGCCCCCCACGGCGATGTAGCTCAGTCGGTTAGAGCGAGGCATTCATAACGCCTAGGTCGGCGGTTCGAGTCCGCCCATCGCCACTTGCCTCGACCCCAAAAACGCCGGCGCCCCGCGGGGGAAGCGGGGGCGCCGGGGAGCACGCACGAATGGTTCAGGCCGGGTACGCCCGGCGCGGGGTCAACGGCGCCGTCGCGCCGCGAGCCCGAGCACGGCGCCGCCGAGCGCCAGGGCGCCCGCGGGCATGGGGACGGGGGTTCCGTAGAGCGTGAAATCGCGGAAGGTCGCGTCGCCCGAGTACCAGGTCCGGAAACCGAAAAGCCCGCCCGCGAAGGCGTTGTCGCCGGTGTAGGTCAGGATGCTCTGCCCGTCGCGCTTCGCCTCGAACGTGCCCCGCTCCAGCAGGAACTCGAACGAGTTGAACTGCCCCTCGGTGGCGGGCACGAACGACGCGGCGAGCTGGGTCTGGGCGTCCGCGTCCCACCGCTTGAGCAGGTACGCCCCGGTGCCGAAGCCGGGCTCGTGGTCGAACGACCACCCGGTGACGAGGTTTCCGTTGGTGAGCGTGGACTTGAAGAAGAACGACCAGCCGTCGCCCGAGTTGAGCGAGGCGTCGAACA
This sequence comes from uncultured Phycisphaeraceae bacterium, assembly GCA_964453125.1. Taxonomy (GTDB): domain Bacteria; phylum Planctomycetota; class Phycisphaerae; order Phycisphaerales; family UBA1924; genus CAYVSR01. The sequence continues at coordinate 2,479 of CAYVSR010000363.1, forward strand.
CCACGCGGAAGGAATCGGCGCCGGCCTGCCCGTTCAGAAAGATGCGGTTTTCTGCCAGTTCGGCGTTGCGCAGGCCCGAGCCCGTCCAAGCCCACTGCCCGTTGGCCGTCTGCCACCCCGGCGCGGGGCCGTCACGCAGCGTGTTGGTGTACAGCACCGCCGCCGGCGAACTCGAGGCTCCCACGCACGCGACGAGCGCGGCGACACCGATGCAAAGGGTTTTCACGGCTCTCTCTCCCTGCGCGCCGCCGGGGTCGGCCCGGGGCGACGGGGCAACTGTGCGCCGGATTCCATCCGAGGCAACGCCGGGCAACCGGCGCGCGCGCAATCCAGCGTGGTCGCGCCGTCACAACCCGCACGATCGTCGCGTCAGGCCGAGGGCGCGGGTCGCTTGGGGCCGGGCTTGATTTCGGCCCCGGCGCCGGGGCGCACCCAGCGGCCCACGTCCGCGTCCGGGTAGCGCCGACGGAGCGCGGACGCGATGAGCCCCATGAACAGCGGCTGCGGGCGCAGCGGCCGGCTGGTCAGTTCCGGGTGGAACTGCACGCCGATGAAGAACGGATGGTGCACCGCGCCCGGGGCGCCCGGCGCCCCCGGCGCGGGGAGTTCGGCCACCTGCATGATGTTGTGCTGCGGGTGCCGACCCGAAAAGACCCGCCCCGCGCGCTCGAGTTCCGCGATGTAGCGGGGCTCGACCTCGTAGCGGTGGCGGAATCGCTCGCGGACGATCCGCTCCCCGCCGAACAGGTAGGAGGCGAGCGAGCCCGCGGTGAGCGCCACGTCCTGCCCGCCCAGGCGCATCGTGCCGCCGAGCATCTCGACCTTCTTCTGCTCGGGCAGCTCGCTGATGATCGGGTGGGCGCAGCGCGGGTCCAGCTCGGTGGAGTTCGCCCCCTCGAGCCCCAGCACGTTCCGCGCGAACTCGATCACCGCGACCTGGAAGCCCAGGCAGATGCCCAGAAATGGCGTCCCCGCCTCGCGGCAGTGGCGCACGCAGGCGATCTTGCCCTGCACGCCGCGCGCCCCGAAGCCCCCGGGCACGATGACCGCGTCGAGGCCCTTG
>CAYVSR010000364.1:0-3527 GCA_964453125.1 uncultured Phycisphaeraceae bacterium
GGCGTAGATGTCCTCGGTGTTCTCGCGGAAGATCACCATGTTGACGTCCTGCGGCTTCTTGACGGGGCTGGGGACGCCGTCGAACCACATGACGGGGCGGAGGCAGACGTAGAGGTCGAGGATCTGGCGGAGTGCGACGTTGAGGGAGCGGATGCCGCCGCCGACGGGGGTGGTGAGCGGGCCCTTGATGCCGACGAGGTGCTTGGTGAAGGCGTCGAGGGTGGCCTGCGGCAGCCAGTCGCCGGTCTTGTTGAAGGCCTTCTCGCCGGCGAGGACTTCGAGCCAATGGATTTTGCGCTTGCCGGCGTAGGCCTTGGCGACGGCGGCGTCGAAGACGCGGACGGAGGCGCGCCAGATGTCGGGGCCGGTGCCGTCGCCCTCGATGAAGGGGAGGATGGGCTCGTCGGGGACGCTGAGGCGGCCGGGAGCGGACATCGAGATGGAAGCGGCGGGCATGTGGGAATTCCTTGGGTGAGAGGCGAGGGTCGGGATGATACCGGAGGGTGGGCGCGGGCTATGGGACGCGGGCGGGGCGGGAAACGTGGGTGGAAACGGCGTCTGCGGCGCGTGGGTGGGGTTGACGGGGGGGCTATTCTGAGGACGGCGCCCCAGGGAGTGCGCCGAGGATCGGAGACGGATGCGTGTGCGTGTTCGAGGTCACGCCAGCGGCGCTGGGGCGGGGGGTGCGCTGTGGTGCGCGCTGGTGGCGGGGGCGGGCGTTGCGCGCGGCGCGGCGGAGGGGGCGCCGGTCGAGCCGGGGTTTGTGGCGGGGACGAGCGGCGAGGGGCGGTGGCGCGGCGCGGTGGGGCGCGAGATCGAGGCGGCGTCGCGCGCGTGGGGCGCGGAGCGGGTGGCGGGGATCCCCGTTGCGCGGCTGGAGGCGCTGAATCTTGGCGCGCTGGCGCTGGAGGATGCGCTGCTCGATGCGCCGGGGATGCCGATGCGGATTGGGGTCGGTGCGGCGGTGGCGGAGGGGGATCGCGCGGGGGCGTGGTTCGACGAAGCGGGCGGGGAGCGCGTGTGGGCGCTGGATTTGGCGTGCGAGGGCGCGGTGGGGATGCGCGTGCTGCTGTCGGGGATGGACCTGGCGCCGGGGGTCGAGGTGGTGGTGAGCGAGGTGGGCGCGGATGGGCGCACGGGGCGGAGCATCGGCGCGTGGGGCGGGCGCGGGCTGTGGGGCGCGGGCGAGATGTGGACGGGCACGGCGTGGTCGGGGCGGGTGCGCATCGAGGTGCGGGGGGCGGGGGCGCGCGGCGGGGCGGCGCCGGTGGTCGTGGATTCGGCGCAGCGCATCTATCGCGGCGGGGGCGCGGGCGGGGTGACGGACGAACTGGCGTGCCACGCGGATGTGACGTGCTTTCCGGAGTGGGCGGAGGTGGCGCGGGCGACGGGGCGATACTCGTTCATCAGCGGTGGGCAGACGTTCGTGTGCACGGGGCAGCTGCTGAACACGACGACGTTCGACCTGACGCCGTACTTTCTGACGGCGAATCACTGCGTGAGCACGGCGGGGGTGGCGCAGACGGCGGAGATCTCGTGGCTGTATCAGACGTCGGTGTGCAACGGGGCGGCGCCGAATCTGGCGGCGGCGGCGCGGTCGCTGGGGATGACGCTGGTGGACGCGTTCTCGCCGTCGGACTATTCGCTGAGCATCGTGGACGGGGCGCTGCCTGAGGGCGTGTCGTGGGTGGGGTGGGAGACGACGAGCGTGGCGACGTCGACGCCGCTGGTGGGCGTGCACCATCCGGGCGGGTCGTACAAGCGGATCGCGATGGGGACGAAGGCGCCGGCGGCGACGTGCCGGAACGAGACGAACTTCTTCGGAGTGAACTGGACGGTGGGGCTGGTGGAGCCGGGGTCGTCGGGGTCGGGGATCTACCGGGCGTCGACGAAGGCGCTGGTGGGGCAGTTGTTCGGGACGTGCGTGACGGCGGCGTGCGACACGCTGTTCGCGGTGTACGGGGCGTTCTGGCGGACGTACCCGTTTATTTCGTCGCACCTGACGGCGGGGCCGGACGACTCGTTCGAGCCGAATGGGTCGTGCGCGCAGGCGGCGCCGATCGGGCTGGGGGCGCACGCGGGGCTGGTCGTGAAGAGCGGGAACGATGATTGGTTCGCGTACCCGCTGGCGCCGGGGCGGCGCGTGCTCGCGACGGCGGCGTTCGAGCACGACCACGGGGATGTCGATCTCGAGTCGTGGACCTCGTGCGAGTTTGGGCCGGGGAACTCGTCGCGCACGAGCGCCGACAGCGAGACGGTGATCGTGCTTAACCCGGGGCCTGGGGCGCTGACGGTGCGGCTGCGTGTGTTTCTGTCGTCGAGCACGCGGAACGACTACGCGCTCACCCTGAGCGAGGAGGCGGTGTGCGTGGGCGACGTGAACGCGGACGGCGTGGTGGACTTCGTGGACCTGAACCTGCTGCTGGGGCAGTATGCGAGTTCGGGGCCGGTGGGCTCGCTGCCGGCGGACATCAACTACGACGGGGTGGTGGACTTCTTCGACCTGAACCTGCTGCTGGGGTTCTACGGCGGGGAGTGCGCGAGGTAGCGGGCGCCCGGGGCGGCGCCCGGCTTGCGGGGGGAGGGCGGCGGCGCGGCCTTGGCTCACCGGCGGCCGGTTGGTTCGCCGATACAGCAGCACGATGGGATTCCCGGTCTTCGTGCAGTTCGAGTACCAGTCCCGCTACGCGCTGCTGGGGGTGATGGCGCGGGAACTCGCGGACGCCTTCGCGGAGAAGGGGTGCGAGATCAACCCGCCGGGGGTGCGCGCGGGGGTCCAGGGGGCGCCGGCGTGCGTCATCCTGTGGCTCAACTTCCTGGCGTCGATGAACGACCTCAAGCCGGAGATCACGCGCGCGGGCTCGCGCGCGGCGCTGGTGCAGTTCTTCGTCGATCACCCGCTCGCGCTCTGGCCCGAGCAGATGGACGCGCTCTCGCGCCTCGACAACTTCCGGATGTGCCTGCCCTGCCTCGACGGCGCCCACCTGCTGCGCCTCCGCTGGCCTCGCCTGCGCCACGTGCACTGCCTGCACGGCGTGTCGCGGGCGGCGCTGGCCGATCGCGAGTCGATCGGCGCGCCGCGCGAGGACGGGCTGCTGGTGATGGGGTCGATCCACACCGAGGCGGAGGTCGCGGCGGTGCGGGCGAAGGCGCCCGGGCGTCTGCTGCGCGGGGCGGATGAGATCGTCGAACTGATGGTCGCGCACCCGTGGATGCCCTTCGAGCAGGCGGCGGAGGCGGCGCTGGCGCCGATGGGGGCGCTGGTGGGCGACTGGAACCTGCTCACGGGCGTGTGGAAGTACGTCAGCGCCGCGGTGAACCGGCGCCGGCGCGTGGCGCTCGTGCGCGCGATGGAGGGGGCGCCGACGGTCGTGTACGGCGCCGAGGCGTGGAAGGAGTTCTGCCGCGGGGGCGCGGGCGCGCCGGACCGGAGCACGATCGAGTGAGGTGCTGCCGCTGGCCGTCTACGCTGAGCGCGCCCGATGAGCGGCGCCGAATCCCGCGTGGCCACCGCCCACGGCCGGACG
>CAYVSR010000365.1:0-3515 GCA_964453125.1 uncultured Phycisphaeraceae bacterium
CCTCAAGGTCGGCGACAAGATCCGCATGATGGGCGCCCAGCGCTCGTTCATCGTCACCGAACTCGGCAAATTCACGCCGAAGCAGGTCAAGGTCGCCGCGGTCGGCCCGGGTGAGACGGGCTACCTCGTCGCCGCCATCAAGACCCTGGCGGATGTCCGCATCGGCGACACCATCACCCTCGAGCACACCCCCGCGGATGAGCCCCTGCCCGGCTACAAAGAGCCCAAGCAGATGGTCTTCTGCGACTTCTACCCCGCCATCGAGGGCGACGACGAGGACGACTCGCCCGGCGCACGCAAGGTTGCCTCCGACTTCGAAGAACTCCGCGACGCCATCAACAAGCTCGCCCTCAACGACGCCTCCTTCACCTACCAGACGGTCCACTCCGACGCCCTCGGCTTCGGCTTCCGCTGCGGCTTCCTCGGCCTCCTCCACATGGACATTGTGCAAGAACGCCTCGAGCGCGAGGGCGGCGTCCGCATCATCCAGACCGCGCCCACCGTCTCCTATCAGATCAAGATGCACGACGGCACGGAAGTCGAGATCCACAACCCCGCCGACCTCCCCGACCCCGGCACCTTCGAAGAGATCCGCGAGCCCATCGTCAAGATCGACATCATGTGCCCCACCACGTCCATCGGCGACGTGATGAAGCTCTGCAACGACCGGCGCGGCGTCTTCCACGGCCAGGCCTTCATCTCCGAGGGCCGCCAGATCCTCAAGTACGAACTCCCCCTCGCGGAGATCATCTACGACCTCTACGACAAGCTGAAGTCCATCACCTCCGGCTACGGCACGATGGACTACGACATCGCCGGCTTCCACACCGACGACCTCGTCAAGCTCGACATCCTCGTCAACAACACCCCGGTCGAGGCCCTCTCCATCATCGTCCACCGCGAGAAAGCCACCGCCCGCGGCCGCACCCTCTGCCAGAAACTCCGCGAGCAGATCCCCCGCCACCAGTTCGAGATCCCCATCCAGGCCGCCATCGGCTCGAAGGTCATCGCCCGCGAGACCATCAAGGGCGTCCGCAAGGACGTGACGGCCAAGTGCTACGGCGGCGACGTGAGCCGCAAGCGCAAACTTCTGGAAAAGCAGAAGGAAGGCAAGAAGCGGATGAAGTCGGTCGGCCAGGTGAACATCCCGCAAGGGGCGTTCATGGCGGTGCTGGAGCAGGGGGAGTAACGGCAACAAATCTGGACGTGCGCGGGCCGCGAAGGTAGGCGCTCCTTGATCGCAACTGGGGGGGCCTCAGCGAGGAGGATTGCCAAAGCTATCGCATGAATGTCATTGCGCGACGCGCGTCAGCAACCAATCCACAACCTCTTCCATGCCTTGCTCTGCCCTGGCGATCTCACCTGACTTCGCCGGATTCTCCTGTCGAAGCAGTTTGCCATATCGCACGCCGGACTGAACATCATGGAACCAGCCGATCTCTAGGAGCCTACAAGCTTGGCGTCCGACGGCTTCACTAACACGGTCGGCCGATTCCCACGGGGTCATTGTGTCCTGACGAGAGTGTCCCATCAACACGCTCGCACCTTCGCGAGATACAAAATCCGTCAGATTGGCGACCAAGAACTCTTCGTTGCACCGCGCCGCGCCTCTACATGGCAAATCGAGCAGATGCAGCACCGACATCGTTTGTCCAAAGTACGTCCGCATCGCGGCGGTGATGTGATCTGCGCAGAATTGCTCTTTGCCACAATAAATTTTACGACTCCACAACTGAGGTTGATCTACTCGACGGAAGCTGTCGAGCGCGTCCATGAGGTCCACGGCGCACATCAACATGCACAGCGATCGAACGCTTGGGGCCCGCGCCGCCAGCTCCGCAGCGAGAAAGGCGTTGACACTTACGCCCACGAGTGCCACATGGTCGGTGCGACACCGCAGTTGATCTCTAAGGTGAAAGATGGTTGCAAGTGCGTCTTCAGCATCAGCAGCCGCTCCAGAAAACGTATAATGGCGGGTCTGACCTGAATAAGTGAGATGCGCAACTAGATAATGCTCAGCGAGCCGTGCGTCATAGGGAGCCATATAGTCTCGCCAGTTGGGGACGCCCCAAGGAGGCATCCAGAGTAACACTGGGCGCGAGGTTGTTCCGCTCGGGTTGTTGAGATAAACCCTATATCGCCCGCGAGTCGAGTCGATAGATAAGAATGTTGGAGTATCCCCCTCGCGGAGTTTGTACGGAATCCGGCCACGAGACGGTTGGATGCTCGTGACTAATTGATCCGAGACTCGCTTTGTCAGCCGGTGCGCAGCGGCCACGAGCGGAGCAGCTTCCGACTTGCCAAGTGCAAGTTTGTGCACATCGGCGAGGGTAAATGTAGCTGTGGCGTCGACTACTCTGGCAAATGCTTTGTCACAAGAGATTTGTGCAGACAAGTCATGTGTGCTGGAATAATATTCGTAATCCCAAATGGTAGTCTTGGGATCTGAGGTGGCCTTCAGAGTGGAGCAAGGCCCTGTCTTATAGAACAAGAGGGTGAGTGGGCGCGCAATTAGTGAAGGACGCGCAGGCTTGAATACCGCAAACGCAGTCCTGGACCACGCAGGATCGTCCCTTGCGATCATAAACCCGAGCTTATGTGCTCCCGGACTGAGCGTATCGAACAGGGATGAATCACGGAGGCGATCCTCTAGTCGTCGAAAGATGTGAGGCGGCAGCGCGATAGCGATGTTCGTGATTGAAGCGCGGGTACACAACGCGCTCCAAAGCCGATGCTCAGCTAGGGTATTTAGCTCAATATTATAGATTAGTACCTCGCCGGAAAACGTATGCAAGTATCTGAGTAGCTGTGGAATGAGCAATTTGGCTTCGAGCACATCTACGGGCTGACGTTGACTGCGAAGTGCGTGCCACGCAGCTCCAAATAGTGAGAGCAGCACAAGGCCTTCGCCTAATATTAGTACTTGCCAAAACGACTGCCACGGCATCGTGTGTTCGGAGGAGAGGCGAGCCGTCAGGAAGCCATATAGGCCTATTGACAAGGTTTGAGCAAGCAGCGCAAACCCTAGTAATGGGTGCTCGACAAGATTGCGAAGCGCTCGGTGAAGTATGGTCTGTCGCATAAGGCGTCGCTCAAGTCATGGTGGCGAAGACAGAATACGTATTGGGCACGGAAGTGCAACACGCGCGACCGCAAGTGGCTGCGTGACTGGCCGTTGCAGCCGGCAACGTCGACGCGTGCTAGCGCAAGCGTGTGGTGCGCCGTGATTAGGAAGGCGCTGGGACGCTCATGAGTGTGGATAAACTACTATCGACGGCATGATTCTGTGGAGTGCAGCGGCGAGGTCGCTTGCGACTGTCCAACGTTTTGCAGATCGCGTCGGTGCTAGCGGGGGGTGGGCCGCTGCTCGGTCCAGCCAGCTACGCCCCCGGAGGCCGTGCTCTGGTCGCACCTGCGCGGGCGACGCCTCGCGGGGTTGAAGTTCCGGCGGGTGGCATGGTCAACGCGAAGCGTTGACTATGGCTGGGCTGGAACGACTCGCCCCTAGTTCCCCT
>CAYVSR010000366.1:0-3511 GCA_964453125.1 uncultured Phycisphaeraceae bacterium
CATGTGAGGCGCCATCAACCCCAACTCCGGCGAGACCTGACGACCTGTGTGCATCGCCATTTGCCCGCATAGCAAGCAGAAGCGGAACAGTGGAGTCCGCCCCTGCGCGTCTCCCGCGCAGCGCGGGAAAGGGATTGTTACTCGTGACACGGACGTCGCACATCGCCGTGAAAGACGCCCGCGCTGCAGCGCGGAACGTCGTCCCCCGGGGGCTCGGGAACCGCCGGTCATGAACCGGCGGGCGACACGATCGGCTGATGGCCGATCGTGCCGCGGGGATCAGTTGAACTCATCGATCGCGCGCATCAGGAGCGCGAGGTCCGCGGCGTCGGTGTCGGTGTCGCCATCGAGGTCGCGAGGCGCGCCGGCCCACAGGGTCGCGTCCGTCGCGTTGAGGTTGTCGTCGTTGTTCTCGTCGAAGCGGCCGAGGAGGCTCTCTTCGCAGTCGTAGGGCAGGGTGAAGTTGTACTCGAAGGCGTACACGTTGACGCTGTTGCCGCCGTCCACGCCCTTGCACCTGACGTGGTCGGTCACCGGCCGCACGCGGTAGTCGTAGCCGACGGGGAAGTACTTGAGACAGGAGGTGTTCTCGCGCCGGATCCGGATGACGCGCTCGCCGGCGTCCGGGGTTCCCATGCCGTCGCTGCTGGTGTAAATGTCGAAGCGGAAATCGGCGGTCACGTCGGTCCACGAGCCGCCGCCGGGGTAGGGGCGGCGTTCGATGGTGCAGGGCTTGCCTTCGCCCGCGAACACGACGGGCCCGTACATGCGCATCGTGGCCCAGGAGCGTGCGTTCATGACGTTGTTGGGGGCCTCCGGGTCGCAAAGCAGAATGCTGGAGGGACAAGCGTCGGGGTAGACAGTCGGCTCCTGCGTAGACGTGCTGTCAACGGGAACGCACGAAGTTCCATGAAGGCTGAAAGCGACGAGCCCAACGCTGCCACCGCCGAGAGAAGCGGCCGTTTGACTGTAGTACGGAGTGCTACTCAGGGTCGTCGTTCCAATGATGACATCTCCGTCCCACGTCGACCCGTTGTTATCGTCGTTGATTACGACTTGCGCCTTCAGGCCACTGGACTGGGCCTTGATAAAGGCTCCTCCGGTGAGATCATGGTCAATCTTGACGGGCGCCTCGAGGTAGCCAGGATAGGTCCCCGCGTGTGCGCCGCTCGGCACCGTAAAGCCCGTCAGCTCCATCTCGCAATCGAAATCGCCTCTAACGCGAATTATGGGCGTTGCGTTGAACATACTCGGGCCCACGCGAGTCGTAGTGATGGTGCCATGCAGACCACCACTCCCTCCCCACTGAGTGTCGGTCTCGATCTGAGCGATGTACCCCGCCCAGAGCGTAGATACGTCTCGCTGAAGTGTGTTGATGTCCGCGTAGATGTCGCCAGCGATCAATTTATCAATGTTGTGACTGATATTGATCTGGCATGGGGACATCGCTGTTCCCAGACTGCCTTCTACAGTCAAGCCGAACACCGTTCCGTCGATTGTTCCATCGTATGTACCCGTAATGTCGCCAAGAAAATCACCCTCGACGCGAACATCATGAATCCGAGGCTGCAGGTAGGTCCCTGTCGAAGGCCACTGCAGTGTAACATCCCCAGTGACATCGCCTTTGACATGCCCGTCATTTGCCTGAGTAACTTCGAGGATGCCGACATCATGCTCGATCCGGAGTCGATCGACGACGCAGGGTCGCGTTGTGTTGACCATATTTATTTGATCGAGGTAGCCGATGTACGCAATATCGGAGCCGATCAACAGTGTCGCTTTATTTCCGCTTGAACTGTCGTCAATGGTAACGTTGATGACGGTAATGCGGTCGCTTGTGGATCCGGCGACAACAAAGGTCGCGTCCGACGACTGCGCGGTAATCGTTACTGTGTAGGGTCCACTTCCAGTCACAGAGCAGGACCCTGATCCTGCGGTCTGTGTGCAGGTCACGGCCGCCGAAGTCGTGTAGGAAGCGATGGCGATCGAGGCCAAGGTCAAAGCACGTGTGATCGCGTTCATCCCCTGCTCCTTTTTGTAAGCACAGCCGTGAGAACAAGTACACCGAACGCACATCCGCCAGGCGCCGGAACGATCGAGGCCAGTCGAATGCCGACCGTCCCGCTCCCCGGGCCGGCCGTTCGAACCCAGCCGATCCGATCGGTGCGCACCTCATCGCCGAGCCCTGAGCCCGCCACCCATCGTCCCACGCGGTAGAGCGCACCGAATTCATCGCTGACCCAGTCCTCAGTCCATTCCGGAGCGCTGCCCGAACCGTCGAGCAGCCCCCACGGCGTGCGCACGTCGGGGTACCCGCCGACCCCGGGAGGCACCAACGGAGGGTACGTCGGTGGGCCGGAGTAGCCGGTCATCGTCTGCCCGCCATTCTGTGGCAGCCCGCTCGGCAGGGGCTCGTCAGTCCCGTTGGGGTACATCCAGTACCCGGGCTGACCTTCGCCGTATCGGTTAGGGTCGAAGAACACCGCCTTCGTCCACTCATTGAATGTCGGCAGAAAGAACCTCGCACCGGCTGAGCGGTGGTCCTGGTCGGTGAGCGCGCCTGTTGAGGGATTGATTCCGAACGTGGATGTGTCGTACGCCCCGTTCTCGAATGCGTCTCGGGTCAGCGCCTTGTCGTTGTGCAGCCAGTTCGCGTAGCGAGCCGCGAAACGCCACGCCACGCGCGCCGGGAAGATCTCCGCACCGGGCTGGAGAATGACGTACGAGCCGCCAACTCGCACGATGCCGTTGCTGGTGAACGTCGAGCTGTTGGAAACGAGCGGATCGACATAGGGGGCGTAGGCGTTCACAAACTCCAGCCATTGCCCCTGCGTCACCTCAGTGGTGGCGATCCGGAAGGCGTAGCCGACATCCCCGATCGGCCGCACGGGGTCCACGCCCGGGTACCCCACCGTGACATTGATCGGCGCGTTACCCGGCGCGCCGATGACCGCCCAGTCGAACCCGTGGGAAGGGGGCGCTCCCCCGGGCGCGGCGCGAAGCGCTGCGGGAAGGAGCGCAATCGCGATGAAGACGACCGGTGTGACTTTGGAGGTTCCCATGCGATCTCCAGTTCCTGTGTGCTACTGCGATATACCACACAGCCGGCAAATCAACAAGCGGGGGGGCCCCCGCATTACCGTTCAGCTAGCTTGCACGCACTGTGATCCTCCCCCCGCGGGTAGTCACAGCGACTAGTACGGGTGCGTGTCTGTGTGGCGGACATCCGCAGTGTGGAATTTGATGCTTGTTGGGCCGCCGGGCCAGGCCGCCCTCGGGCCGTGTAGCCCTGCGTAAGCGGTTAGCGCCGCTTGGATTTTGCCGCGAGCCCAAGGAACGCGTCCTGCCGTGCCCAGTCCAGCGATCCAGCCGCCGTGATCAGGTCCTGGAGCTTGAGATGCGGCGGCAGCGCGCCCGTGAGGATCGCCCGCAGCGCGGCGGGGCCGAGCTGCGTCAGCCGCAGGAGGTAGTGCGCCCTCGCCGGCGCGAACCCCGCGCGCTGCGCCGCCGC
>CAYVSR010000367.1:0-3504 GCA_964453125.1 uncultured Phycisphaeraceae bacterium
GCGAGCGCGAATGCGATCGAGATGCGCGCGAGGAGCGGCGCGGAACCGTCGCCCAGCGGGGCGAGCGCGGCGAGGGACCACGCGCAGAGACCGCCGAGGAAGCCGGCGTAGAGCCCGCCCATGCCGCGGACGACGTCGCGCCCGGCCATGCCCTCGCGCCGGTAGAAGTAGAGGCGGAGCGCCGGGCCGCCGAGGGGGCCGAGGGTGAGGAAGTTGGTCCAGGCGAAGAAGAGAATGCCGAGGCGGTAGCGGCGTGCGCGCGGGAGGGAAGGCGTGGCGGGAAAGGCGAGGGCGTCGTAGAGGCCCATGCTCGCGAGGCCGCAGGCGGTAGCGAGGGCTGCGAGGGCGAGCCAGCCGGCGCGGGCCTCGGAGAGGCGGGCGCGGGCCTCCTGCACGTTGATGTGCTTGAGTTCGCGCCAGACGATCCAGAGGATGAGCGCGGGGAGAATGACGCGGAGGGCGCGCTTGCCCCAGCGCCACGCGGCGGCGGCGACCTCGCGGCGCGCGTCGGGCGCACGATCTGGGGTCGGCGGGGGCGCGTCGTCGCCGGTCGGGTTGGCCGCGTCGGAGCGGTTCGCGTCGGCCATTGCGAGGACTATACGGGCGGGGCGTGCGCGCGCGGGGCGCGCCGGCGGGCCGGTACACTGCGCGGATGGCGCTGACCAGAGATGAGATCACGAAGCGTGCCGCGAAAGAGCTGCGAGACGGCTACGTCGTCAACCTCGGCATCGGGATGCCGACGCTGGTGGCGAACTACATCCCGCCGGGGATGGAGGTGTGGCTGCAATCGGAGAACGGGCTGCTGGGCATCGGGCCGTTCCCGATCGAGGGCGAGGAGGATCCCGACCTGATCAACGCGGGCAAGCAGACGATCACGGCGGTCCCCGGCGCGGCGTACTTCTCGAGCGCGCAGTCGTTCGAGATGATCCGCGGCGGGCACATCGACATGGCGATTCTGGGCGCGATGCAGGTGTCGCAGGAGGGGGACCTGGCGAACTGGATGATCCCCGGCAAGATGGTGAAGGGCATGGGCGGGGCGATGGACCTCGTGGCGGGCGTGAAGAAGGTGATCGTGGCGATGGAGCACACGGCGAAGGGTGATGCGCCGAAGATCCTGAAGGAATGCACGCTGCCGCTGACGGGGCGGCGGTGCGTGGACATGATCATCACGGACCTGTGCGTGCTGGAGATGGACGGGCGGAACCCGGCGCGACGGAGGTACCGGCTGACGGAACTGGCGCCGGGGGTCACGGTGGACGAGGTGAAGAAGAAGACGGAGGCGGAGATCGTGGTGGAGGGGACGCCGAAGGCGATGGCGGTGTGAGGGGGCGTCGTGGAATGGTGGCCTCCGAGCACGAACGGCGCACCCATCCCCTACGGGGAGCCCATTGAGACGCTCCGCGAGTGGCTGACTCGGGCGGCGCCAGCGTGCTGGTGCGCGTACCCGGCGATCGCGCGAGTGGGCTCCGAGGCTGCGCGCACCGTGCTGCTGGCGCAGGCCGAATCTCCTGATTGGTCGCACCGGCGGCTCGCGGCGGAGTGGCTGCCGCGCCTGGGCGCACCCCCGGTCATTGAAGATGCGATCCTGCGCCTTCTGAACGACTCGGAGGGTCCGGTGCACCGGACGGCGGCACACGCCACGGCCGCGCTTCGTGTCACCGCGGCGATACCGAGACTCATCCGTATGCTGAGTGACCCGGTGCGGGTGACCCGAGAGGATGCGGCGATCGCCCTCGGCCAGCTTGGCGGGCCGGAAGCGTTTCACGCGCTGTCGCGCCTCTTTCGCGCGGCCAAGTCGGCGGACGATCGCAAGCGGCTGGGCAGGGCGCTGTTCGACAGCCTTGACCAGTCGACGGGCCGCGAAGCCTTTGAGATTCTCGTCGATGATACGCACCCCCGCCATAGGAAGTAAGCATGCGAGATCGCGCGGATGCTGAATGACCGTGCGCTGATCGAGCGTGTTGCGCACCTCACGACCGACAAAGACGGGCATGTGCGATCTGCGGCGGGGCGCGCCATTGCATCTCTAGAGGGCTCGCCATGACACGAGCATCGAACCTACTCCCTGCCTGGTGTTGCTGCGACATGATGCGGCGTCACGGACGAACAACCCGAGAACGAGCATGCGCCGTTCATCGCTCGTGGATGGACTGCCCGGACGTGCTCGTCGTGGTGAGTCCCGGGCGGTTCTACGGGCTGCCGGTTCGAGATGGCGAGAACAGCCACGCGCGATCGTTCGTGGTGATGCGGCGTTGCCCGTGGTGTGGCGTTCGCGTGGGCTCAGCGCGTCATGCCGAAGCCTGACTCAGGTTGAAGGCGGGTTGGAACGCGCCGGAAGATCGTCAGCGACAGGGACGCGGCGTGAGGAGCGGGGCGCGTGTGACCCGCATCCCGGGCCCGAGAATAGCGCGGAGCGACCAGAGGGAGGTGCGCTTCTCGGACGGGAGCGCGGGCCCGCGTCGGCCGATGCGCGCGCGCCGCCTCAGCGCCGGCGCCGATCTCGTCGATGAGGCAGATCGCCGCGCCCCCGTTCGCGGGGCGTGGCGTGCGGCACACCGAGGAGAGACTCCCCCACCATGCACGGCGCAGAGTCCGGACATCCGTCGCTCACGGTGCGTCAGCACCTGCGTCACGACGTCGCGCTCGACGCCGAGCTGTCCGTCGCGCCCGAGCAGGCGCAGGCGGTGCGGTTTTCGTCCAGCGCGGCTGGGAAGAACGGGCGCCTGCAGGTGGTGCTGACGGACATCAGCGAGGGCGGGCTGGGCGTGATGTCCACCGTGTTCGTGCCGCGCCACGCGCTGGTGGACCTTCGCGTGAAGAACCCGGCCCTACCAGAGGGGCCGCCGGCTCTGCAGATGCGCATCCGCGTGCAGCGCATCACGATGACTGATCGGCGCCCGGGGTATCTGCTGGGCGCAACGTTTGCGGACGACAGGCCCGACTTCGCGGCCCGCCTCGACGCGTTCCTGCGCATGCTGGAGGGCGAGGCGCCCGAGGACGCCAACGCGGCGAGCGCGGGTGGGAGCGCAGCCGGTGCTTGACTCAGACGACATCCTGATCCGCTCGCTGCTGCAGGACGGCCTGCTCACCGAGAAGCAGGTGGAGCGCGCCAAGCGCCACGCCGCGGACTCGAAGGGCGCGATGACCGTGCCGGAGGCGGTGGTGGCGCTGGCGATCGTGAGTTCGAAGAGCCTGGCGGTGGCGCGCGCGGGGATCTGCGAATGCCCGTACGTGGACCTGGACGCGTTCGACATCGACATCCGCAACGCGGGGCTGATCCCGCGGGCGCTGGCGGAGCGGTGCGGCGCGTTCCCGATGTTCCGGCTGGGGCAGACGACGACGGTGGCGATGATCGACCCGCTGAACCTGCGCGCGGTGGACCAGGTGCGCCAGGCGGTGCGGACGGACGTGGAGGTCGTGCTGTGCGACGCCGAGCCGCTGCGAGCGCTGATCGCGCGGGCGTACAGCATGTCGTCGGCCGGCGCGCCGGATGTGGCGCGCGAG
>CAYVSR010000368.1:0-3492 GCA_964453125.1 uncultured Phycisphaeraceae bacterium
GTGCAATCGAGCGACAGTTCGGTGTCGATCGTCGGCCGGGCGGGATCGAGCACGCAGCGCGTTGCGGGGAAGCGCCGGCGTCGCGGCCGGAGGACGGAAAGGTATCGAGCGCCCCCCCGGTCGTGCAACAACAATCCCGCAAGTTCCACGCGCGGCGCGCGAAGTTGTGGCGCGCACCACCCGTCGGTATCGTCCCACGCCGATCATGACGCCCTCACGAAGAGCCGCGAGCGAGAAGCGCCAATGTCGCGGCGCGCGCTCGCGCGAGGGCCTGGCGCTCGTCGCCGCCGCGCTCCTGGCGCGCCCGACCGACGCGCTCGCCCAGTCTGCGCCGCCGACCACCGCGCCGGCGCCCGGCGCACAGGCGCCCGTGCTGCCCCCCTCGCCCTACGAGGGCCGCCCGATCGCGCAGGTGCAGGTGGTGGGCCTCAAGGAGGTGGACGAGAACCTCGTGCGCAACCAGCTGCGCACGCGCGAGGGCCAGCCGTACGACGAGGCGGTGAGCAAGGAGGACGTCCGGCGCCTCTACCGCCTCGGCCGCTTCCGCAACGTCGAGGCGGTCGTCGAGCCGCGCGCCGCCGGCGCCGTGGGCGTCGTCTACCGCTTCGTCGAGACCCCGATCATTCAGGACGTGCAGGTGGTCGGTAACCGCAGCCTCGCGGACCAGGACATCGCGGCGAAGGTCAAGTCGCTGGCGGGCACGCCCCTCGACGAGTTCACGCTCGGGCGCGACCAGCGCGCCATCGAGGAGATGTACCGCAACAAGGGCTACTACCTCGTCGACGTGACCATCGACCAGGCGGAACTCGAGAACGGCATCGTGCTCTTCCGCGTCCGCGAGGGCGTGCGCGTCAAGGTCACCGACGTCCGCGTGCAGGGCAACAAGGCGTTCAAGGCCCGCGAGATCCTCCCTGTCGTGAACACCAAGACCGCGGGCATCCTCGAGCGCGGCCCAATCGACAACGAGGTCCTCGACCGCGACGTCACCGCGATCGTCCGCTTCTACCGCGACCGCGGCTACATCGACGCCCGCGCCGACCGCCAGATCACCCCCAGCCCCGACGGCAAGGAAGCCATCATCACCTTCGTCGTGGACGAGGGCCCGCTCTATTCCCTCCGCGACGTCAAGGTGCGCAGCGTCGAGGGGCCGGACGCGCCGCTCGTACTCTCGCGCGAGCAGGTCATGGGGCTCATGGAGGTCAAGCCCGGCGACGTGTACTCCACGCGCGGGCTCGACCGCTCCGTGCTCGCCATCCGCTCCGCGTACTGGAAACTCGGCTACGCCGACGCCCAGGTCCGGCGCGAGGAACTCCGCGATCCCGCGGCCGGCGCCGGCGTCGTCGACCTCGTCATCGTCATCTCGCAAGGCGACCGCAGCCTCACCGGCGAGGTCATCATTCAAGGCAACGATCTCACGCGCCAGAAGGTCATCCGGCGCGAGGTGCAGGTCCGGCCCGACCGCCCGCTCGACCGCGGCGCCGCGGATGACACCCAGCGCCGCCTCCAGAACGCCGGGCTCTTCGACAACATCCAGAGCCCGCCCAAGGTCACGATTCAGCCCGAGGACCCCGCCAACCCCGGCTACCGCGACGTCCTTGTCGAGGTGACCGAGACCAACACCGGCTCGCTCGCGTTCGGCGCCGCCATCGGCACAGACTCGGGCGTCATCGGCTCCATCTCGCTCACCCAGCGCAACTTCGACCTCCTCGACGCCCCCGAGTCGTTCAGCGAGTTCGTGAAGGGACAGGCGTTCCGCGGCGCCGGCCAGCGCTTCAACCTCACCATCGCGCCCGGCACCGAGGTCTCGACATACTCGCTCGACATCAGCGAGCCGCGCCTGTTCGACAGCGAGTACGCCCTCGGCGGAACAATCTTCTACCGCGACCGCGACTTCGACGAGTACGACGAGGAGCGCTACGGCGGGCGCGTGCGCCTCGGGCGCGCCTTCGGCGACCGCTGGGTCGGCTCGCTCTCCACCCGCGCCGAGTGGGTCACGCTCACCGACATCGTCCCCTACGCGCCCGTCGACGTCTTCGCCGTCGCCGAGCGCAGCCTCATCGCCGCCGTCGGCGTCGAGCTCACCCGCACCACCGTGCCTCCCGCAGAGCGCTTCCGGCCCACGCGCGGCACGCGCCTCGAACTGGGCGTCGAGCAGGCCGGCTCCCCCGGCGACTTCACATTTACGCGCCTGGGCGTCGAGCACCAGGTGTGGTTCTCGCTCTACGAGGATTACCTGGGACGCAAGGGCGTCCTGTCGTTCAAGAACCGCGTCGGCTACATCCCGCAGGGCTCCGACGCGGTGCCCACGTACGAGCGCTACTACCTCGGCGGGCGGAACCTCCGCGGGTTCGACTTCCGAACCGTCTCCCCCAAGGGCATCCGCAACGACACCGGCACGCTCGGCACCGACCCGGTCGGCGGCACGTGGCTGTTCTTCTCCGGCGCGGAGTACGAGCATCCCCTCTGGCAGGACATTTTCTCCGTCGTCGCGTTCATCGACTCCGGCACGGTGACGAACGACCCCGGCTTCAGCGCGTACCGCGTCGGCGTGGGCGCCGGCGTCCGGCTGTACATCAAACAGCTCGGCCAGGCGCCCCTTGCGTTCGACTTCGCGTACCCGGTCCTCAAGGAAGACGGCGACGAAGAGCAGGTGTTCTCGTTCTCGATCGATATCCCCTTCTGACCCCCGCGGCCGGGGGCGTGAGGGGCGGGCCCGCCGATGGGCCGGTATCATGCACGCACGCCCCCAAATGCCCGGTCGCGCCCGCGCCGGCCCGCCTCCCGGAGACCCGACCAGATGCGAAACGCACGACTCCTGCCCGCCGCCCTCGTCGCGGGCTTCCTCGCCGTCGGCCTCTGCGCCTGGCGGGCCGGCGCCAACAGCGCCGCCGCCACCGCGCGCCCCACCGTCGTCGCGACGATCGACCTCCAGAAGCTCATCAACGGGCTCGACGAACTGGCGGCGAAGCAGAAGGAGTTCGATCGCTTCCGCGACGAACTCAAGGTCAAGATCGAGAAGAAGAAGAAGGACCTCGACGACGCCGAGGCGGCCCTCAAGGTGCTGGTCGCCGGCACCCCCGAGCAGCGCGCCAAGGTCGAGGACTTCCGACGCCTCACGCTCGAACTGAAGTTCGAGGGCGAGTTCGCCTCCAACCTGATCGACGAGCGGCGCGGCGTGATCTACGCGGCGATCTTCAAGAAGATCAACGAGACCTCCGCGCGCTTCGCCAAGCAGAACGGCTACGACCTCATCCTCAGCGACGACACCCGCGCCGAAGTCCCCGACATCGGCATGGAGAACCAGATCCGCGCCCTCATCGTCCAGCGGCGCGTCATCTTCGCCGGCGAGGCCATCGACGTCACCGACGCCATGCTCACCACGATGAACAACGAGCACAAGACGGGGGTGAACGGCAAGTGAGCGTCGCCGGCGCGCACCTCGCCCCGCCCCCCGACCGCGCCGCCCACGCCGGCGCGGCGCCCTCGTGGACC
>CAYVSR010000369.1:0-3489 GCA_964453125.1 uncultured Phycisphaeraceae bacterium
TCGTTCCACACGGCGCCGGGGGCGTTCACGCGCCCCCGCGCGCCTTTGCAGAAACGAAGTCATGCCATCGAAGACCCCACATCGCGCTCGCGACGATGCGCGCGGGTATCCGCGCTCCGATCCCCCCGTGCCACGGACCTGCGCCTCGCAGGTCCGTGCCGATCGAGCCCCGGCTCCCGCAACGCGCATCACGCCGCCGCCGCTCCCTCTCCCGCGCCCCGCGGGAGAGGCGCAGGTCAGGGCTCCACCCCTTCCGCGCCTACTCCATCTATGCCGACCTTCGCTCCGCAGCGACCGATCTGCCGTGGCGCGGGCCTGCGCCTCGCGGGTCGGCGCCGATCGAGGGCGTGTGCGCGGCGCGCCCGGCGCTCAACGCTCCCGCGCGGGCTATGGCTCGAGGCTCCGAGGTCACGAGAGCGGGCGCGTGGGCCGGCGGAGGTTTCCTGTCACGATCCTGGGGTCCCCGGGTCCCCATTCCGAGGCCCGACACTCGCCCTTTCCGCTGGCTTTCGATGGACCGGGGGCTATCCTTATGCACGGCTCCCGGCGCGGCCATGGCGGCTGCCCTCGGCGCGCCCCTCGGAGACCCGATCATGCGAGACCGTTTCGGCCCTTCGTTCCTCGGCGCGGCGCTCGCCGCCATGTGCTTCTCGGCGCCGCTGGGCCGCGCGCAGGTCGCCCCGTCCGAGGACCCCCCGGCGCCGGCCGAGATCGTCCCGGACGACGGTTGCGGCGGCGAGGGCTACGGGTGCTGGCCGGTGTGCGGGTGCGGGAGCGGGTGCGGCTGCGCGGCGGCGACGCGCGAGGCGGGGTCGGCCACGCCGACGGACGCCGAGGATTTCCCGTCCTCGAACGTCGTGCTCGCGTCGCGCCTCTCGCTCGCGCAGTTCGGCGCGGCGCACGCCACCAACTTCGTCAGCGGCTCGGACTGCTGGGGCTACGTCTCGCCCTCGGGTCGCGAGTACGCGATCATGGGCCTCAACGCCGGCTACTCGTTCGTCGAGGTCACCGACCCGCGCGCGCCGATCATCCGCGGGTTCGTCACCAAGCCGGACAGCCTCTGGGGCGACATCGCCATCAACGGCCATCACGCCTATCTGGTGTCCGACCAGACGGGCGTGGGCATCAAGATCGCCGACCTCTCGAACATCGACAACGGCGTGGTCACGCTCGCGGCCACGGTCACGCCCTCGGGCATGCGCACCGTGCACTCCGCGCTGGTCCACAACGGCGTCCTGTACGTCGCCGGCGCCAACCTGCCTTCCAACGGCCTCGTCGCGCTGTCGCTCGCCAACCCCCTCAGCCCGGCGGTCATCGGGCAGTACAGCGGCACGTACTGCCACGACTTCCAGATGCACACGTACACGACGGGCGCGTACGCCGGGAAGACCGTGGCGTTCGCGTGCATGGGCAGCGCCGGGCTCGACATCGTCGATTACACGAACCCGGCCAACCCGACGCGGATCGTGCGCATCACGTACCCGGACCTCGGCTATTGCCACCAGGCGTGGCTCGAGCCCTCGACGAACATGCTGTACATGAACGACGAGCTGGACGAGCGCAACAACCCGGGCGTCATTCCCTGCCTCACTCGCGTGTTCGACGTGTCCGATCTTACGGCCCCGAAGTTCGTCGGCGCGTTCCACATCCCCAACAACGTCATCGATCACAACAACTACATCCGCGACGGCTTCCTGTACCAGGCCAACTACCGCGCCGGCATGCACATCTTCGACGTGCGCGGCCCCAACACGGCGAACCCGGCGCGGATCGGCTGGTTCGACTCCTTCCCCGGCGCCGACGCTCGCGAGTTCAACGGCGCCTGGAACGTCTACCCCTACCTGCCCTCGGGCGCCGTGCTCGTGTCGGACATCGAGGGCGGGCTGTTCGTGCTCGACCCGGCGTTCGCGCTGAACGGCGGCACGCCGCTGGCGTACTCGCTGCCCTTCGGCGCGCCGACGTCCATCAACCCGCTCGGACACACCGTGCTGGTGACCATCAACGGGCAGAACGGCGGCGTGCTCGACCCCGGCCAGACGCCCACGCTCGTCTATCGCATCGACGGCGGCGCGTGGGCCGAGACGCCGCTCGAATCGCGCGGCGGGGACCTCTTCGCCGGTCGCCTCCCCCCCACCGCGTGCCTCGCCACGGTTGATTACTACTTCAAGGCGTTCACGACCGGCGACGCCGAGGTGCGCGAGCCGCTGAGCGCGCCGTACGTCGCGTACCACGCGGACGCGGCGGGCGTCGAGACCACCGCGGTGGACGACACGCTCGAGACCAACACGGGCTGGACAGTTGGCGCGCCCGGCGACGCGGCGACCGCGGGCATCTGGGTGCGCGCGAACCCGGTGGGCACCGGGGCCCAGCCGGAGGATGACCACACGCCGGCCCCGGGCGTCAACGCGTTCATCACCGGCAACGGGACGCCCGGCGGGTTCCCCGGCGAGCAGGACGTGGACGGCGGCGCCACCACGCTCACCTCGCCGACGTTCGACGCCTCGATCGGCGCCTCCGGCGGCGACGCGTTCCTGTCGTACTGGCGCTGGTACTCGAACGACCAAGGCTCGTTCCCCAACCAGGCCGCGGACTCGATGCCGGTTTCCATCTCGAACAACAACGGCGCGAACTGGACGCTGATCGAGGACGTGCTGCAGAACGCGGGCGTGTGGGTCGGCAAGTCGTGGCGCATCGCGGACTTCATCGCCCCGACCTCGACTATGAAGATCAGGTTCGTGGCCCGCGACCTCTCCAACGGCTCGATCGTCGAGGCGGGCCTCGACGACGTGCGCGTCTACGTGCGCAAGTGCCTGCTGCCGGGCGACGTGAACGCGGACGGGTTCGTCAACTTCGGCGACCTCAACGGCGTGCTCGCGGCGTACGGCCAGACCGGCGCCCCAGGCCTGCCGGGCGACGCGAACTCCGACGGCATCGTGAACTTCTTCGACCTGAACCTCGTGCTGAGCAACTTCGGCTCGGCGGGCTGAGACCCGCGCTCAGACGCGGATGACGGCGTTGAGCGCGTCGCCCATGCCGGTGATCTCGCGGCCTTTGAGCGCCGTGAGTTCGATGAGCACGCTTGCGCCCACCACGCAATCGGGCCCGCCCTGGCGGCGCGCGAGGCTGAGGCACGCGCGCAGCGTGCCGCCGGTGGCGATGAGGTCGTCGACGATGAGGGCGCGCATGCCGGGGAGGACGGCGTCGGCGTGCATCTCGACGCGGTCCGTGCCGTACTCGAGCGCGTAGGACTCGCCCACGGTGGCGCGGGGGAGTTTGCCGGGCTTTCGCACGGGGACGAAGCCGGCGCTGAGGGCCTGGGCGACGGCGATGCCGAAGATGAACCCGCGCGACTCTGCGCCGAGCACGACGTCGACTCGCTTGCCGCGGAAGGGGTTGGCCATGAGTTCGACGGCGAGCGCGAGCGCGCCGGGGTCGGCGAGGAGGGGCGTGATGTCCTTGAAGACGATGCCCGGCTTGGGGAAGTCGGGC
>CAYVSR010000370.1:0-3479 GCA_964453125.1 uncultured Phycisphaeraceae bacterium
CCGCGCGGCGCGCCGCCCAGCGCCTCCTACACTGCGCGCGTGCGCCTCCGGCTCGTGCCGCTCAACCCGACGATCGGCGACCTCGAGGGCGCCAGCGCGCGCATCGCCGAAGCGATCACTCGTGCCCAGGCCGACCGCGTCGATCTCGTCGTCTTCCCCGAACTCTGCCTCTGCGGCTACCCGCCCAAGGACCTCCTGCTCCAGGAGGGCTTCGTCGAGGCCTGCATGCGCCGCGCCGAATCTCTCGCGACGGTCGCGCCGGGCCTGAGCGCCATCGTCGGCTGCCCGTGGCGCGCGCCCAACGGCTCGCCGGGGCGGGCGGGCGGCGCGGGCACCCTCAATTCGCTGCTCGTGCTCCGCGACGGGCGCATCGCCGACCGCTACGACAAGCGCCTGCTGCCCACGTACGACGTGTTCGATGAGGACCGCTACTTCACCGGCGGCGAGAGGCCCTGCGTCATCGACGTCCGCGGCGTGCGCGTCGGGCTCTCGATCTGCGAGGACCTCTGGCGCGGCGCCGACGCCGGCGCGCTCTCCCGCTACGACGGCGCGCCCGACCCGGTCGAAGACCTCGTCCGCGCCGGCGCACGCCTCATCGTCAACGCCTCTGCCAGCCCCTTTGTTCTCCGCAAGGGCGCCGCCCAGCGCGCGATCCTCACCGGCCACGTCCGTCGCCACGCCGTCGCGCTCGCCAGCGTCAATCAACTCGGCGGGAACGACGAACTCATCTTCGACGGCCGCGCCTCAGTGTTCGTGCCCGACCCCGCCCAACCCTCCGGCGCGCGTCTCGTCGGGCTCGCGGGCTGCTTCGACGACGCGCCGCTCACCATCGACCTCGGCGCCGACAGCGCGGGCTGGGCCGCGCTCCCCCGCGTGCACGATCCCATCGACGACGCCGACGACACGCGCGACCTCTGGCGCGCACTCGTGGTCGGCGCTCGCGACTACTGCCGCAAGTCCGGCTTCTCGCGCGCCGTGCTCGGCCTCTCGGGAGGCATCGACTCCGCCGTGGCCTGCTGCATCGCCGCCGCGGCGCTGGGGCGCGAGAACATCCTCGGCGTCGCCATGCCCTCGCGGTTCTCCTCCCCCGGCTCGGTGGACGATGCGCGGGCCCTCGCCGCGTCGCTCGGCGTCCGGCTCGAAGTCGCGCCCATCGAAGCGCCGCACAGCGCCTTCGAGGCTCTCCTGAACCCCGCGTTCGCGTCGCACCCCGCGCGCAGCGAGGAAGCCGCCGGCCTGACGTGGGAGAACCTCCAGTCCCGCCTCCGCGGCGTGACGCTCATGGCGTTCTCAAACCGCACCGGCGCCATCCTTATCACCACCGGCAACAAGAGCGAACTCGGCGTCGGCTACTGCACGATCTACGGCGACATGAACGGCGGCCTTGCGCCCCTCGCCGACGTCACCAAGGCCGGCGTCTACGCGCTCGCCCGATGGATCAACGCCAACCCCGGCGCGCTGGGCCTCTCCGGCGCCGGGCCGATCCCCGTGTCCACCATCGCCAAGCCTCCCAGCGCCGAACTCCGCCCCGACCAGACCGACCAGGATTCCCTCCCCCCCTACGACACGGTCGACGAGGTCATCGAGCGCTACGTCGAGCGGCGCCAGAGCCCGGAGACCATCGTGCGCGAGAGCGGTATCGGCGCCGATGTCGTCGCACGCCTCGTCCGCCTCATCGACACCAGCGAGTTCAAGCGGCGCCAGGCCGCGCCGGGGCTCAAGGTCACCGGCGTCGCGTTCGGCTCGGGCCGTCGCTGGCCCATCGCGCACCGGTTCCGACCATAGAAACTCCCACCGCGGAGGCGCAGAGGCGCGGAGGATTCCAAGCATGCAGTCGATTCAGCCCGCACGCATGCGCACCACGTTCCGACTCAATTCCAGTCATCGCCCCCTCCCCCACCATTCCCGCTCCCTTCTCCTGACTCTGTGCCTCTGCGTCTCTGTGGTGATGACCCTCCCCGGCTGCGCGAAGCCCGCCGCGCGCCTCAGCAAGATCGCCGCCGCCGCGCCGACCGCCGGGCGCGAGGCCACGCTCAAGGCCCTCCGCTCCCCCTCTGACGGCGGGCGCGACTGGCTGCCCGACGCCGCCATGCTGGCCCACGACCGCTTCAAGGCCGGCGAGGACGCCACCCTCTTCGCCGCGAGCGTGCTCGACACCGCGACGCTCGTCAAAGATCGCATCGACCCCCACGCATTTCTCTTCGTCTACAACCTCGGCGCCCTCGCGTACGTCTCCGCGGCGTACGCGTACGAGCACGACAACGCGCCCCTCGCCGCCGAACTCGTCCTCGCCGGCCCGCACTGGCAGACCGAGGCGTACTGGCTCAAGTACCCGCATCACGAGTGCCTGCGCGCCGTGCTCCTGTTCGACCAGGGCAAGCGCGCCGAAGCCATCGCGATGCTCGCCGACCGCGCCGACGTCACCGCCGACCCCGACATCGTCGCGACGCTCGAGAAACTCAGGAAGATCCAGGCGAAGAGCCCGTAGCGGGCGCCCGGTCCAGGACGATGGTCACCGGGCCGTCGTTCACCAGTTCCACCGCCATGTCCGCGCCGAACACGCCCGTGCCCACGGCGATCGCGTGCTGCTCGCGCAGACGCGCCGCGAACCGCTCGACCAGCGGCGCCGCGTTTTCGGGCCGCGCGGCGCGCGTGAAGCCCGGCCGGTTGCCCTTCTCCGCGTCCGCGAGCAGCGTGAACTGGCTGATGACCAGCGCAGCGCCGCCGGCATCCTTCACGCTCAGGTTCATCTTGCCCTCGGCGTCAGGAAAGATTCGCATCTGCGCGGCCTTGTCCGCCGCCCAGTCCGCCTCGGCAGCGCCGTCGCCCGTCTCCACGCCAACCAGAATCAGCAGCCCGCGCCCGATGTGCGCCTCATGGGGCGCGCCCGGCCCGCGCTCCACGCGCACGCTCGCACGGCTCACCCGCTGGATCACCAGTCGCATCGGTCGCGCCCGCCTCAAAACATCGCGGCGGCGACGGACGACACCATGCCCATGCCCTGCTGGTCCAGCGCGGCGGTGTAGTTCAGCAGGCGCACCTCGCCCGGCTCGACCGCCTTCATCGTCGCCACGAGGTTGCCCACGCTGCACCAGCGCGTCGGGTTCTTCTGCCACGCCATCGTCGCGACCAGTTCGTCCGGCTTGCGCTTCGCGAGGAAGTCGAGCATCTTGCGGTCCGTCTCGATCGTCTTGTTCCGCGCGGCGACGCCCTCGGGGTTCTCCTTGTCGTCGCCGCCCAGCGGCGTGCGGTCGCCGAACTGCGGGCCCACGTGCGAGAGATCGGCGCTCGAGACCACCAGCGTCCGCCCCGGCAGGCTGGCGATCGCGCCCTTGAGCGCCTCCACGAACGGCTGGAGCGCGAGGCCCTGCCCGTCGTACGACTGCCCGCCCTTGACCGCCGGGTCGTGGATCAGCGCCGCGAACACCGGCACGTGCTCGGCGCCCGCCTCGGGTGCGAACACGTGCTGCAGCCACGCG
>CAYVSR010000371.1:0-3474 GCA_964453125.1 uncultured Phycisphaeraceae bacterium
CCCCGCGCCGCTTGCCCAGCCTCACCCGAACAGGCGCCGACGCCGGAACGCGGGGAATGCCGCGACTTGCGCGCACAACAGGGCTACGCTTGCAACTCCGCGGCATCCAAGAGCGAATACACGTCGCTCGGGGCTCGCCGTTGGGGAGTGTGTTCACCGGCGTCGTGCTTCGTCGCGGTGGGAGAGACTGAGGCCGCGCCAAGGTGGCGCCACTCTCCCCGTCCTGTCACCCGAGAGGAGAGCCCGAGATCATGGTTTCCATCCGAGCGTTCGCCTGCATCGCCCTCGCCGCGGCTTCGGCCGCCTCCGCCGCGCCCGATCTCACCTTCACCTCGGTCGCGACGGCGCACGTGCCCTACCGGCGCGGCGTCGAGATCCAGGTGGCGTTCACGCTGCGGAACATCGGCAACCAGGTCTCGAGCAACCCCGTGCTGTCGATCCGTCTGTCGTCCGACACCACGATCAATCTCAGCGACACGAATCTCGGCGAGAAGTTGTACGCCGCGCTGCTCCCCGGCGAGTCCCTGCCGCAGATCATGTCCGGCGACCTGCCCGCGAACATCGCGCCGGGCCAGCACTTCATCGGCATGTACGCCCAGAGCATCGGCGACGGCAACCCCGCGAACAACGGTCGCGCCGACATGCTCGCCATCGAGGTGTACTGCCCGGGCGACACCGACGGCAACCAGGTCATCAACTTCGCCGACCTCAACACCGTGCTCGCCCAGTTCGGCCAGACCGCGGGCGTCTACGCGGGCGACGTCAACGGCGACACCGACGTGAACTTCGCCGATCTGAACCTCGTCCTCGCCAACTTCGGCGTCACCGGCTGCTGAGCCCGGCGCCGCCGGTCATTCCACGACGTCCCCCCCCGCCGCCGAGGCCCTGCCCGGCGGCGTTTTCGTCGCGCCCCCGAGGCCCGACCCTGAGGCCCGGGCGCCCGCGCCGGAGTCGCGGCACGGGTCGCTACAATCCTCGCCCCCGATGCCCGAAATCCACGCCGCCCCGTCCGTCGCCGACCTGCGCGCCGCCTATGCGGGACGCCGGGTTGTCGTCACCGGCGGCGCCGGGTTCATCGGCGGCCACCTCAGCGAGGCGTTGCTCGCGCTGGGCGCCTCGGTCTGCATCGTGGACGACCTCTCGACCGGCGACGCGGATCTCGCGGCGTCACTCCTCGACGCCCACCCCGAGACCGCCCGCTTCGTCCACGCCTCCATCCTCGACCCCAGGTCCCTCGACGACGCCCTCGAGCGCGCCCACACCGTCTTCCACCTCGCGGCGGAGTCCTCCGGCCCCCGCTCGCTCGAGGACCCGGAGCGCTGCCTCGACGTCAACGTCCGAGGCACGATGGAGGTCTGTCAGGCCTCGCGCATCGCCGGCGTGAAGCGCGTCATCCTCGCGTCGTCGGCCGCGGTGTACGGCGAGGCGGAGTCGTCGCCGATCCGTGAGGACTCGCTCCCGCGCCCCATGACGCCCTACGCCGCCAGCAAGCTCGCCGCCGAGTGCGTGTGCGCCGCGTGGGCGCGCTGCTTCGACCTGCCGGCCATCAGCCTGCGCATGTTCAACGTGTTCGGCCCACGCCAGCGCGCCGCGGGGGACGACGGCGCCGTGGTCGCGGCGTTCATCGCCCGCCTCGCCGATGGCAAGGCGCCGCTGATCAACGGCGACGGGCGCCAGACGCGGGACCTGATCCACGTGGAGGACGCGGTCCGCGGGTTCCTGCTCGCCGGCGCCGCCGGGGGCGCCTTCGAGGGCGATGTGTTCAACATCGGCTCGGGCGTCGCGACGGAGATCGGCGCCCTGGCCTCGCTGGTGGCCGACGCCTTCGCCCGCGCGGGCGCCGGCCCCGCCCAGGCGCGTCCGCCCGAGTTCGGCCCCGACCGCCGCGGCGACATCCGGCGCTCCGTCGCCGACGTCTCCCGCGCCCGCCAGCGTCTGGGCTTCGGCGCGGGCGTCGCCCTGAAGGACGGCCTCGCGGCCACCATCGCCCACGCGCGAGGCAGCAACATCCCATTCGACCGCGCCGCGCGCGCGAACCCCGGCGCCGACGCGGGCGACTCGGCCTCGCGCGCCGCCCGAACCTCCTGACCGGCGCCCGCCTCCCCCTCTGCGGTACGATCGCGCGCCATGCGCCGAACGATCCGCCTCGCGCGCGCCATCCGACCAGGGGCTCTCTTCTTCAGCGTCCCGTACACGCTGCTCTGGGCGCGGTCGCTGCCCGACATGCGCGCCCTGACGGGGTGGCTGATCGTCGCGCTGCACGCCGCCGGTCTGCTGCTCACGCTCGCGCTGCTCTCCGTCTCGAGCGCCAGGCGCGCCGGTCCGACCGCGCTGGGCGTCCATCGCGACCCGCTGGGCGCCGACACCGACTCGCTCCGCCTGATCGCCGGGGCGCTCGCGCTCGCGTGCGCCGGGCTGCTCATCGCGCTCACGCCCGCCGCGTTCCGCGTGAGCCTCGCCGGCGCCGTGCTGCTCGCGCTCGCGCTGTGGCAGCCGCTGCGCGCGCCCCGGCGTCGGTGGCTGGGGTTCGAGGCGGGCGCGCCGTTCGTCGCGCTCGCCGCGCCCGCGCTGCTGCTCGGGCAGCGCGGCTGGACGGCCGCCTCCGCTCGCCCGCCGGCCGGGGCAGCGCCACCAACCACGGGACTCGAGGGCGTGCCTCTCGCACCGGGCGGGGCGCCGATGCCCGCGAGCGCCCTGGGCGCCACGCTGCTCGGCGCCGTGGCGATGGGGCTCTTCATCCTGCTCTGCTTCGCGCGCGACGGCGCGGCGGACCGGCGCTCGGGCGTCGAGACCACCGCCACGCGCCTGGGCCCCGGCCCGACCCGCGCGATGCTCACGCTGTGGCTCGTCGGCGCCGTCACGCTCGCGTGCATCGGCTCCGCCGGGGGCTGGTGGGGATGGGGCGTGCCCGCGCTCAGCGCGGTCGGCGCGATGGCCGTGTCCGCGGCGCTGGCGCGCAACGACCTCGAAGCCGGCGCACGGCGCTGGTGGTGGGCCCACGCGGCGCTCGCCATCGCCCTCTGCATCACGACTCGCACGCCCGCGTGAGGGCGCGTCAGGATCGCGTCGGTTCGAACGGGGGCGTCTCGCCCGCGCGCGGTCTGATCTCGACGCGGGGCGAATCGACGCGGATCACCGGCATGCCGTCCTCGTCCGTCTCGACCTCGTCGGTCGCGTCGTCGGCGGCGTCGGCTTCGTCGCCGTCGCCCTCCGCCTCGTCCCACTCGTCGGTCGCGTCGTTGTCCTCGGTGTCGTCCTCG
This sequence comes from uncultured Phycisphaeraceae bacterium, assembly GCA_964453125.1. Classification (GTDB taxonomy): domain Bacteria; phylum Planctomycetota; class Phycisphaerae; order Phycisphaerales; family UBA1924; genus CAYVSR01. The sequence goes on from CAYVSR010000371.1 coordinate 3,261, forward strand.
TCATCCGGCGCGACGGCGGCTGGCGCGCTCGGCGCAGGGCGTGCCGCCACCGGCGCGGGCTCGTCCTCGGTGAACTCGTCGTCCTCCTTCTCCTCGAACGACGGGGGTGTCTCGAACGGCGCGGGCGCGGTTGACTTCGCGACGGCGGGCGCGGGCGAGGGGCGACTCTCCGCGCTCATCGCGGCGTCCTTCGCCGCCTGCTCCTTCATCGCCG
>CAYVSR010000372.1:0-3471 GCA_964453125.1 uncultured Phycisphaeraceae bacterium
ATAGGTCGGGAGGGAGAGCAAGGCGCCTGCGACTGGGCGCTTAGCTCGCGAATTCGCAACGCATGACCGTGAACCCCTACGGGCACATCCGGAGAGTCTCAAGCTACCTCACCTCAACGTTTTCCCAGATGGAACCGCTACGATGCCAGGGAGAGTTAGATGCCCTCCTGCTGGAGCCGGCTGCGCGCCGCAAAGTGTGTACGCCCTAGACGAAGTCGGATTCGGAGTAGCGATTGCGAACACAGCGCACCAGCTCACCCCGCGAGCTCCAAACCAAGCGCAGGCCCAGGGCCATTGAGCGTCCGGAGTTCCCATTCGAGCACTTGAGCGCCATCGCCGAGCTGGAAAGCTGGCGAAAGGAGGTCAACCGGCCCATCTACCACATGCACAAGTGGTGGGCACAGCGCTTGGGCTCAGTTTTTCGCGCGCTTGTGGTCGGCTCGCTCCGTCCGGACAGCACCGACGTACTCCGCGAGTTCTACGTGCGGCATCCGCTGTCCGACGCGGTAGTGTTTGATCCGTTCATGGGGAGCGGCACGACGGTTGGCGAAGCCGCAAAGCTCGGCGTGAAGGCGATCGGGCGCGACATCAACGCCGTCAGTCATTTTGCCTCCCGCATTGCCCTGTCACCCCACGATCGACGGGCAGTACTCGAGGAGTTCGCGTCAATTGAGCGGGACACTGCACCGGCAATCAAGCGGTACTACCAGACAGACACGTCAAGCGGCCCGGCCGAGGTGCTCTACTACTTCTGGGTCAAGCAAGTTTCGTGCCCCATTTGTTCAGAGGATGTCGACCTCTTTTCCCGATACGTATTCTCCCAGAACGCCTATCCGAAGAAACGACCCGAGGCCAAGGCGCTGTGTCCGCATTGCGGCGCGATCAACTGCGTGCTGTACGACGCGCCATTAGCGACCTGCGCTGAGTGCCACTTGGACTATTTGCCGCAAGAAGGGCCAGCATCGCATCAGCGGGCACAGTGCCGATGCGGTCACGAGTTCCCGATCGCCCGGACGGTGGCGGCGCAGGGCACACCCCCGCGACATCGCATGTACGCCAAAATGGTTTTACTCCCCGACGGACAAAAGGCGTACATGCGGGCGACCGATGCCGACCTCGAGCTCTACAAGGCGGCCGAGGACGAACTAGCCAAACGACAAGATCCGTACCCGGTCGTGCGCATCCTGCCTGGATACAACACGAACCAGGCGTTGAACTACAACTATGACCATTGGCATCTCATGTTCAACGCGAGGCAATTGCTGTGCTTGAGCACCTTAGCCGCCCGCATAGCCAAGATTCCCGATCGAGAAGTACGCGAACTCTTCGCCTGTTTGTTCTCTGGGTGTCTGGAGTTCAACAACATGTTCGCCTCATTCAAGGGCGAGGGAACTGGTGCAGTCCGCCATATGTTCTCACATCACATCCTGAAGCCCGAGCGGACGCCGCTTGAAGCGAACCTTTGGGGCACGCCTAAGAGCTCAGGTGCATTCTCGACTCTCTTCAAGAGCCGGATCCTGCGGGCCTTGGACTACCAGGAGCGCCCATTCGAGGTGCGAAGCTCCGGCAACCCGGACGGCGCGGCCGCCGAGAAGGTCTTTGGCCTTTCGCACACGGTCACTGCACCACCTGCCGAATCATATAAAGGGTTCGTTGAAACCGCCGCTCGCGTATACCTGTCGTGTGGCGATTCAAGCGAGACTGACATTCCCTCGGGATCGGTTGACGCGGTCGTGACGGACCCGCCCTTCTTCGACAACGTTCACTATTCGCAGCTCGCGGACTTCTTCTTCGTGTGGCAGCGGCACGTCCTCGGAGCGTCTGGTCAAAGGCAGGCGAGCACCACACGTCAACCCGAGGAGGTTCAGAACAGCGACGAGGGTGCATTCACCAACCGACTTGAGGCTGTATGGCGCGAGGCGAATCGCGTCCTCAAGGACGACGGGCTGCTGGTATTCACCTACCACCATTCACGCCGGGAGGGATGGCGGAGCGTATGGCGTGCGCTCGATGCGGCTGGGTTCCTTGTGGTTGCCGCCCATCCCGTGAAATCGGAAATGTCGGTAGCGATGCCGAAGACCCAGGCGAAAGCACCGATCGACTACGACATCGTGTTTGTATGCAGGAAGCGTCCACGTTTGGATCCCCTGTTGCCCGCGCAGTTTGGAACACTCTTGAAGACCGCAATGGAATCGGCATCAAGTCAGGTCCAGCGCCTGCGGCAATCAGGGCGGCGCGTAAACCCGGGTGACGTTCGAGTGATTCTCCTGGCGCAACTCGTCCTGCAACTGTCCTCACAGCCGGTCACGAGCGCCGACCCGTTCGCGGAGCACAATCTAGAGATCGAGGCGGCGTTCGCGGACTTTGGGCTGCCCGCTTAGTCCTCGCTCCCGGCGGCAGGTTCCGTCGGCAGGGTGGGCACGGCCTTCATCTTGACTTCCGTCGTGGGTGCGCCACGAAGGCGATATGCGCCGAACCGGTGGACTCTTGCAGCTGTGGGGTTGGTTTCCTGTGTCGTACTGAGCGTGTTGGTCTTGAGGTCGAAACTGTAGCCGACAACCGAGGTTGCGGTTTCGGCGCGCTCAAAGGTGCCCACGCTCTGAAAGCGATCATCGGGCGCGCCCGCCTCGGGCATAATGAGCGTCACTTGGCGATCAAGCCCGTCAAGTAGGCCGAAGGGGGTGGGCGCGACATACATTTTGCGATCCCGCACGAGAATATCGCCGTAACTCCCAAATCCGCGGAAGCTCTTGTTCTTGTGGATGTAGTCGTGCCGGGCGTTGAGCAGGTCTCCGTGGCAGAGCACGAGGTCAAGCACTGGATAGCGCGTCTCCGTGCTTTTGGGATACCGCCCGAACACGTAGTAAATGGAGCGCCCGTTATGGAAGCCAGCGGGAATCTGGCTGTTGCAGTCGAAATCCGCTATCCGACCCGGAAACTCCAGACCCTTGATCTCGAACCCCTCGGTGAACTTCACCATTCGGAAGTCGGGGTACGTATTCCGGGCGGGAGAGTCGTATGCAAGTCCCGTCGCGCGTAGCCGCGCATCGAACCAATTCTGAAAATGGAACTCCTTATCCGTCTGACTCGCGCGTTCGATCTGCTCGCCTTTGAGCACGGCCTCGCTGCACAGGGCAAACACGTCGAGGATGCAGGTTGGCACTACGCGACACTCCCTATTAGCGCTTCGCGACAGGAGACGCCGTAGTAAGGAGAGCACACGCGACTTCACCACGGCCGAATGGCCAATGGTAGTGCCGTCCAGCGGCCAGCGATACACTCGCGAAACTCGAGAGGAGCCACCCGGTGATGCTGGAACTCCTGTTCCACCTCTGGCTCCGCATCCTCCTATCCCCCGCCGCCGTTGGGGTCGTCTTCAGAGTCGTTTGTATGGCTTTTCCCCCCCCGCCGCCCGACGAAGCCCGGCGAGGCACGTCTTATTTGCAATACCCCACAACAGCGGGGCGCTAA
>CAYVSR010000373.1:0-1101 GCA_964453125.1 uncultured Phycisphaeraceae bacterium
CGTTGGCTTCGGCTCCAAGGGGTCGCTTGGCGCCGCGTGGTCCTATCGCGCCGAAATCGTCAAGGAGTTCGGCGAGACGTTCTCCAGCCCCTTCGACCCCGTCGGCGGCGCCGCCGTCCCCCAGACCATCGACGACATCGACGCCTACGCCGGCATCCTCGGCCTCACCTACCTCTTCCGCGACAACAACGACTCCCGCCTCGACATCGACCTCGTCGGCGGCTCGGGCGACGACGACCGGCTCGATTCCTCCGACACCTTCGGCGGCAACCGCCCCGGCACCAACGACACCTCGTTCAACTCGCTGGGCTACATCAACACCGGCGTCGCGCTCGCCCCAGAGCCCGCGAATCTGCTCGCGCTCCGCGTCGGCTACTCCACCACGCCCTTCAACCGAACCCCCGGGTTCTTCGAGGGTCTCCGCGTCGGCGTCGATGGCTACGTCTTCGCCAAGATCGACGACGACGCCCCCATCTCCGCCCTCACCATCCCCGGCGAGCGCTTCATCGGCGGCGAGGTCGACGTCTTCGCCGATTGGCGCATCACCTCCGACGTCACCCTCAACACGCGCTACGGCGTCTTCTTTGCCGGCGACGCGATGCCCAACGGGCTCGACAAGCCCCGCCAGTTCTTCTACGTGGGGGTGACCTATGCGTTCTGAGGCCATCGCTCTCGCCCTCGCGTGCGCCGCGCTTCTGGGCGGTTGCGCCCGCACCGTCCTCGACTCCAGCGTCGTCGACACGCGCTTCGACGACGAACAGAATTTCTGGACCGACCTCGAGACCCGGCGCGTCGTCACCAACAACGACGCCCTGCACGGGCTCTTCCTCGCGGCCGACGGCGTCGATCCGAACCCGTCGTACGAAGACCGCCTCTTCGCCGCGCGCGAGCGCGCGTGGATCGGCGACGACTTCCAGCCGGACACGCGCCCCGCGAACCAGAGCGCGAACATCGGCGACCTCAGCGTCGCCGCGTGCCGCATCGCCAACATCAAGGGCGGCCTGACGATGCGCATCCTGGGGCCCACGCCCCGCTACGCGACCAAGGAACTGGTCTACCGGCAGATGATCCCCGACCGGGGAGACAACCAGTCCATGACGG
>CAYVSR010000373.1:1111-3466 GCA_964453125.1 uncultured Phycisphaeraceae bacterium
CATGACGGGGCTGGAGTTCATCGATTTCGTGACCCGGATCCAGGATCTGACGCCGATGGCCGGCGCCCCCGTCCCCGCCCCGACGACGCCGGCCCCGCCGGAGAACCCCCCGCCGCAGCCCGACGAGCGCCCGGAGCCCCTCCCCGAGGCCCCGCCCCGCCCCGGAACGCTCTGATATCAGGCCGCCATCCGTCGGGGCATGGAACCAGTGGGGAGGTTCGAGCGAATGAGTTTCCGGGCCCAGTGGTTGGCGTGGCGGCGATCTCGCTGCTAAACTCTTTGCTCAGAGAGGGTTAGAGAAAGGAACTCGCATATGCATCAGCGGGAATCGTCTCGCGCAGGCTCCCTGTGTGGGCTCGCGCTCCTCGCGTTCGGTCTTGCGCTGCCCGGCGTCGCGACTGCGGCGAACTCGCAAGACTTCGCCCAGCCCGTGGCCGCGGAGGCCGCGGCCGAGCCGAGCGAGTCCGGCAAGGCCCTCCAGGCGCTCGTGATCGACGTGCAGGGCAAGGTCGCGCGCTGGCGCGCGTCGGCCGATGCTCCGTGGAACGACGCCAAGCTCAACGACCTCCTCGACCAGGGCGTCGAGATCGACGTTGGCGCCCGGTCGCAACTCGGGCTGCGCGTCGGCAAGAACGCCACGCTCGTCATCGACAAGCTCACCCGCCTGTACCTGCCCCTCATCACCGAGGATTCTGACACGCTGCACACGCGCGTCGCCGTGGTCCGCGGCAAAGCGGAATTCAAGGTCGACAAGATCGGCCTCAACAACGACTTCCAGGTCGCCACGCCCACCACCACGCTCGCCGTCAAGGGCACCGAGGGCGTGATCGAGCACGGCGCGCTCTTCGGCACGCAGGTCTTCGGCGACTCGAACAACATCACCAACGCCATCGAACTCCGCTACTTCGGGCGCACCGCGACCAGCCTTTCGGGCTCGGGCCGCTCCAGCGAGTCCCGCCCCAGCCAGGTGCTCAACGCCCTCAACGAGACCGTCGGCGCCCCGCCGAACCTCGGCACCGGCGAGGCCGGCGGCGAGGACGAGGCGGCGACGCTCGGCTTTGTCCCCGACCCGACCGCGACGAACAACCAGACCCTCAACAGCTCCGTCTCCACGACCTCCGCGGTCCAGGCCGCCATCGCCGGCGGCGGGATCGAGCCCGGCGGTCCCCTGCCTCCCTTCGGGCCCCACTTCCCGCCCAGTGGCGGCGGCGGCGGCGCCGGCGCTGGCGGCGGCGGTGGTGGTGGTGGGGGCGGCGGCGGTGGCGGTGGCGGTGGTGGCTCCGCAGGCGGTTCAGGCGGAGGCAGGCCCGGCGGGGGGGGCATCACCCCCGGCGGTCACCTTGTGCCCGACGGCGTCGGCGGCCGCGGCGGCATGGCCACCCAAGGCGCGGCCTTCGGCGGCGGCGTCACCCCTGGCCCGTCTGCGTCGCCCGTCAACGACGGCGGCGGCCTGCGCCCGTCGATCGCTCCCGCGGCTCGGCCTCCTGCTCCCGGCAGCGCTGGCGGAGGCGGCTCGGGCCGCCCCGGCGGCGCGCGTCCCGGCGGCGCCTGAGTTTCCCCGCTCGGTCCCCCGCGCGACGATACTGACCGCGTGCCCCGCGGCTCCTCATCCCACGCCCGACAGGTCTTCGCCCTGGGCGCCGCAATCACCCTCGGCGTGATCGCGCTGCACTCCATCGGCGTGCTCGAGGGCTGGGAGCGCCTGACGTGGGACCTGCGCTTCAAGCACGCGCGCTTGCGCCCCGCGCCCATGTCCGACGCGATCCGCCACGTCGACATCGACGACGGCGCGATCAACAACGTGGGGCGCTGGCCCTGGCCGCGCACGCGCATCGCCATGGCGCTCGACGAGATCGCCCGCGCCGGCGCCCGCGTCATCGCGCTCGACCTCCTGTTCGACGACCCCGACACCCCCACGTGGGAGCCCGTCGAGCCGCTCGACGGCGCGCCGCTGGCCCCCGATGCGCCCGGCGCCTTCCAGCGCGTCGATCACGACGGCGCGCTCGCGGGCGCCTTCGAGCGTGCGCCCTCCGTGCTCGCGCTGAACCTCGGGCGCCCCGACTCGCTCGGCGGCGCCTGGGAGGGGAGCGAGGGCGCCCAAGAGTTCGAAGCGCTGCTCGACGTGCTCGCCGCGGACATCTCGACCGAGGACGCCGCCGCCGCGTCGGGCGCATCGCTCACCGGGCCGCGCCGGCGCCAGTTCCTGCTATCACCCGGCGTGTTCCGGCTGCTGGGCGCGCTGCGCGAATCCGGCGCCGTCCTCGACGCGGACCCCGACGCCGCGTTCGACGCGCTCGTGCGCCGCATCGCGCCGCGCGTGGACGAGCGCACGGGCGTCTTCCCCGAACTGCCAAC
>CAYVSR010000374.1:0-3463 GCA_964453125.1 uncultured Phycisphaeraceae bacterium
CGGCTTGCTCTCGCAGCTCCGCGAGGTCCGCGCCATCCAGATCAGCGTCGAGGCCCGATTCCTCACCGTCTCGCATGACTTCTTCGAGCAGATCGGCTTCGACCTCGACATCTACTTCAACGCCAAAAACAACCAGTACCGCGACGTGCTCGCCCAGGAACGCGCGTTCGGCGGCATCGGCAGCCCCATCAACCCCGCCAACCGCCCCGGCGCGACCGGCACGCTCCCCAGCGACCTCGTCGGCACCGCCGGCACCGCCACCACGCAGTACTGGTTCCAGAGCCGCGACCCCGCCACGGGCGAGATCCGGTACAACTACTCGCCCCTGCCCGCGACGGTCACGGCGCCCGATCCGCTCTCGATCATCCCCGCGCAGCAGAACAGCGCCGGCTTGGCCGAGAGCCTCATCGGCGGCTCGTTCGCCTCGACGATCCTGGGCGTCAACCCCGCCCTCGGCATCGCGGCCACGTTCCTCGACGACGTTCAGGTCGACCTGCTCGTCGAGGCCACGCAGGCGGACCGACGCAACGTCAGCCTCACCTCGCCGCGCCTGACCTTCGTCAACGGCCGCTTCGCCAACATCTTTGTGGCGACTCAGCGCTCGTTCGTCTCCGACCTCACACCCGTCGTCGGCACCTCGTCGGTCGCGTTCGACCCCACGGTCTCCGCGCTCACCACCGGCGTCACGCTGCTGCTCCGCGGCGTCGTCTCGTCCGACCGGCGGTACGTCACTCTCATGATCGACACCCGCGTCGCCACGCAGGACGGCGAGGACAGCGAGATCCAGTTCCAGGCCGCCACGGGCGGTCAGGGCAACGCCGGCGGCGGCGCCGTGGCGTCCGGCCGCATCCAGCTGCCGCGCATCGCCATCTCGTCGGTCAGCACCGGCGCGACGGTTCCGGACCAGGGCACCATCCTGCTCGGCGGCCAGCGCCTCGTGACCGAGTCCGAGGTCGAGGTCGGCGTGCCGGTGCTGTCGCAGCTGCCGATCATCAACCGGTTCTTCACCAACCGGGTCGAGACCAAGGAAGAGCGGACCCTCCTCATCCTCCTCAAGCCGACGATCATCATGCAGAACGAAGAGGAGGAGCGGAATTTCCCGGGCCTGCTCGACAAGCTGGGCGCTTCGGGCGTCCGCTGAGGGCCGCGAATCCCTCTCCCGGTCCCTGATCCCGCCCCGGGCGACCTCGGATCGACGTTGACACCCCGCGCGCGGGCCCGCTAGCGTTCCGACGCCCCGGCCCCGACAGGAGCAACCCGACCCATGGCCCAGCCCGAATCCAGACTCCGCGTGTCCGCCGTCGAAGGCGTCTCCCAGGTCCGCTTCACGGACCGGAACATCCTCGACGAGGCGAACATCCAGCAGATCGGCGAGGAGATCGCCGGGCTCATCGACGCGGGGCCCGCCCCGAGAATCCTCATCTCGTTCGAGCACGTCGACCACCTCTCGTCGGCGGCGCTGGGAGCGCTCATCACCATCAACAACCGTGTCCGCCAGAAGGGCGGCCAGCTGCGTCTCTCGGACATTGATCCGCAGATCTACGAGGTGTTCGTCATCACGAAGCTGAACAAACTCTTCGAGATCCACGACTCCGCCTCGCAGGCGATGGCGAGTTTCCGCCGGTAGGCGATCGCGGACGCCAGCCCCGCCCGCGCGACCGTGGCGAGGCCGTCCCAGACCCGCGTCGTGACCCACCCCGCACACATCCCGCCACGCCACGCCGCGGTCACGCTGCGCTACGACCGCGCGGAGATCGAGCGCGCCGAGCACGACCTGCTCGACGCCGTCGAGTCGCACAAGTACCCCGAAGCGTCGAAATTCGCGCTCCGCCTGGCGTTCGAAGAGGCCGTGATGAACGCCTTCCGCCACGGCCACGAGGGCCTGCCCGCCGAGACGCCCGTCCGCCTTGAGTGGACGGTCGGCCCCGAGCACGCCGAGATTTCCGTCGAAGATCAGGGCCCGGGCTTCAAGCCCGCCGACGTCCCCGACCCGACGCTGGACGAGAACCTCGAGGTCCCGACGGGGCGCGGCATCATGCTCATGCGCGCGTACATGACGGACGTCCGGTTCAACGAGCGCGGCAACCGCATCACCATGCGATACGACGTGGCACGAGCCACGCGTCGGACCGGCGCACGCTGAGCGGGCGGTCAGGGGTCGAGCAGTTTCGCCGCGCGGACGCCGGTGGTCTCGAGAATCTCCGACGGGCTCTCCGAAACGCCCAGGAACTCCGCGAGTTCCTCCGGGGTGACGCGGTCCGCGATGATCACCTCGGACTCGGACTCGCCCGGCGGGAGAGACGGCCCCGCGTCGCCATCGGCGAGTTCCTGGGCCGCGTCGAGGGCGAAACGCTCGGCGTCGGCGAGAGATCCGGCGACGAGGAGGGCTTCCGCGTGGCGCGGGGCGTCGTCCTCGCTCGTCCAGTAACGGACGACGCATCGCCATCCTGTGTTGCCCAGGTCGTTGCCCTCATCGTCGAGGTTGCGCTCGGGGTCGATGTTGAGCGTCAGGCCCCAGATCTCGCGGAGTTCGTCGATGATCTCGTCGCGGAGCATCGGCGCGTCGTCGTCGGCCTCGGGCGCGTCGGCGCCCGCGCCGGGCGGCCTCGGCCCGGGCTCGACGAGAGTCTCGCGGTGCTCGTGCTCGACGCTGTCGACGCCGCGAGGCTCGTCGAGGGCGGGGAGGTCGAAGGCGGCCAGAACGCGCTCGACGCGCTCGCGGAGCGAGGTCTCGGCGCGAACGGTGACGATCTTGTGCTCGTCGACGTAGACGTAGACGAAGGGCTCGACGCTCATGGCGCCGAAGCCGACGAGGCCGTCCTCGAGGAACCAGCCGCGGTGGCGCCGGAAGGCGTCGGTGAACCGCTCGAACCCGACGGGCTCGTACGCGATGTAGGGGTCGACCTCGCGGTAGGCGTCGTGGCCGAGGACGTCGAGGATGGGAAACACCCTGCCGGGCAGCAGGGCCAGCAGCGACCGCAGGAGGGCCGGCAGGCGCTTGTGGGTGACGACGATGTCGAAGAGGTAGCGGTCGGGCCACTCCTCCCAGCCCTCGTCGGGGTCGTCGCCGGCGTCGGCCTGCTCGAACTCGGAGAAGTAGCCCTGCAGCGGGTTGAATGACGACGCGTCTGTGGGGTAGACCCCCAAGGGGCAGGTGAAGCCGTCGGCCTCGATTCTCGGGATGGACGTATCGATCTGCGACATGCGGTTGGTGTTCGCGCCGGGCGCCGGCGAACCGGGCCAGTCTAGCCGCTGGTATATTCACGCAATCGGCACCATCACCCCGGAGACGGCGTTCGCGGGCGCGAGCGACCGGCCCGGCGGCTCAGGACGCTCCCATGCCCCGTCTCCGCACGATCGCCGCCTCGCTGATCCTCCCCGCCCTGCTGCTGTGCGCACCGAGCGGCTGCGGCAAGAAGGCGGAGACGCCCAAGACGCCGGTCGCGGCGAGCCAGGCTCCGAC
>CAYVSR010000375.1:0-3462 GCA_964453125.1 uncultured Phycisphaeraceae bacterium
GCCTGCTCGACCCGCACCCCTTCGAGATCCCCGCGCACGTGCGCACCGACGGGCGCATCAACCGCGGGTTCGAGAGCGTCGCGACGCTCGAGCGCCCGGGCGCGAGGCGGGAGATCTGGGCGGGCACGGAGTCGGCGCTCGAGAGCGACGGCGAGGAGGCCTCACCCGCGTCGGGGGCGATGTGCCGCATCGTGGTGTGGGACGCGGAGACCGGAGAAAGGCTGCGTGAGCACGCGCATCGCACGCTGCCGACGCCGCCGAGCCTGCCTTTCCTCCCACGCTACAACTCGCTGGCGGAACTGACGCCGACAGGCGACGGGCGCCTGCTCGCGCTGGAGCGCTCGTTCAGCCCGCGCAGCGGGTACGACGGGCGCATCCGGCTCATCACGCCGGGGACGGGCGAGACGGACCTGGGCGACCGGCGCGCTTCGCCGCTCGATGACTCGATCGTGCCTTTGCGCGCCGAGACGGTGTGCTCGATCGTGGGGCTGGGCGCGACGTCGGCGGCGAACTTCGAAGGCATGGCGCTCGGCCCGGCGCTGCCCGGCGGCGGTCGCCTGCTGCTACTTGTGGCGGACGACAACTTCGGCAGCGACGGGCAGCCGATCAACCGCGCGCTGGCGCTGCGATGGCTGGAGGGCGCGCCCGCGGAGGCGCAGCGCGCGCCGTGACCGTCGCCTCTCAGCGCGCCGCCGTGAGACGGAGGCGTTCGCCCGCCTGGCCGAGCACCTGGGCCGCGATCTGATTTGCGCTGTACCCGCCGGGGAGACGAACAAGGATCTTGCCGTAGCGGTTGCAGACGTCCTGGAGTTCGCCGTACGAGTGACTGGACCACCGGATGGCGAGGAGGACGACGGAGACCTCCGGGCGGGCGATCTCGGGCTCGAAGACAGAGAGCGACTGGTGCGGCGCCGTGGTGTTCCAGCGGAGTTCCGCGAGTTCCAGGTCGCGCTCGAGTCGCTCCTGGGCCTCGCGCCGGCGCTCGCCCCCGATGAACACGACGACCTTGCCGCGGAGCAGTTCGGCGGCCTCGAGTGTCTCCGGGCTGCGCTCGCGCTCGGTCGGTTCGTCGTCGCCGCCCTCGTTCTCGGCGAGTTGCTCGACCAGGCGCTCCGCGGCGGCGAGCGCCTGGCGCACGGCGGGCGTCAACGCGAGGTCGGCGGGCGCGCGGACCTCGCGCACGGAGGCCAGCAGGTCGGTGATCTCACGGTTCGAAGGGGGGACGCCGAGGGAAAGCAGGCCGTCGATCGCCTGGTAGAGGCTGGCCCAGTCGTGGGGCGAGGCGTCGGGGCCGGAGCCGGCGAGGCGCTGGGCGTGGTACGCGGCCTTGTGGCGCAGTTCGGACTGCTTGCGTTCCTCGTTCCGACCGCCCCGCCATGCCTTCAAGAGCCCCTCGATGCGGGCGCCGAGGTCGCGCCAGTTGGCGGGGTCGGAGGGGTCGTCGACCTTCATGTGGCGCTCGACGAAGATGCGCTCGTTGCTGGTGTGGTCGCGCAGCCAGACGAAGAGGTCCATCTGGTCGCGGTCGGTGCGCTGGCCGGCCTGCAGCACACCGAAGCGCAGGGCGGACTGGGCCTCGGCCACGAGCCAGTAGAGGTCGCGACGGATGGCGGCGCCGGCCGGCGCGCCCTTCGCGCCCGGCGCCTCCGCGGTGATCTCGCGCGCCGCGTCCGCCGCGAGGGCGAGCGTGTCGTAGCAGCCTGCGAGTTCCTCGAGCTGCGCGTCGGGCGGGAGGGAGGCGCGCGGGTCGAGCATCCAGAGGTGGCAGTCGGGGGTGGCCTTGGCGCGCTCGATCAGCGACGCGTCGGTTGGTTTGATCTCGGTGATGAAGTCCGCCTCGCGGGCCACGCGCCGGCGCCGCTCGATCGCCCAGCGGCAGGCCTCGGCCTTGAGGCGGGCCCGGGCCGAGACCACGCCGATGTCCGGCACGCCCGGGTGATCGCGGCGCACGGCCCACTCGCGCGCTTCCATCGTGCGCGCGGCGGCGGCCTCGGCGGCGGCGCGGGCCTGCTCGGGCGTGCCCGCCACGCGCAGCCCCTCGACCCTCATGTCGCCGATGCGCAGCGTCGTTTCAACGAGGGGGGCCGGCGCCACGACGGTGGGGCGGCCGAGCGGTTTGGGCGGCGCGATGAATCGGGTCGGAGGCGCGGGCGGCTCGGGCGCGGGGGCACGCGTCGTCGGGGTGACGGGGCGCTCGAGTTCGGCGATCGCCCATCGGGCGAGGTCCAGCGCGGCGTCGCGAAGGTCCGCCCGCTCACGGAGGCGCTCGACGCCCGCCGCGAGCAGCGTTCGCAGGGCCTGGAGCAGGGCGTCGTCGTGCGATTCGGGCATACGCGGACATCTCCCAATCGGGCGGCGACCTGGCCGCACGCCCCCGGGGATATCTTCGGAACAGAACGACTGACGAATTTGTCGGTTGCACGCGCGCTGGAGTGCGCCCGGCAACGTACGAAACGATACACGCTTGGGGCGCTCGCCGTTGGTCGGGCGTTCGGGCCGATTATCGGAGCGGTCGCATCCCCGCGGCGCGCCGGGCTTCGTTGAGGCGGACCAGCGCCGGTGGATGGTCGCCGACGAGACGCACGAGTTGCGTGGCGGACACGCCGAGCCGGGACGCCGCGGCGCCGGGCTCGAAGCCGGCGTCGGCCAGCGCGTCCATCGCCTCGGCCAGCAGCGCTGGGAAGTCGTGGTGGTCGGGGTTGCACGCGATGCGCCCGCCGACGCCCTCGGCGCCGGGGGAGACTCGCGACCGCCAGAGCGCGGAGCCGATCTCGCCGCGGGGCGTGGGCTCGCGGTGTTCGGTGGCGAGCACGAGTCGCAGTCGGCGCAGCGCGACGGACTTGTTCTCGTGCTGGCTGCGCCGCTCGCCGGCCTGGCCGATCAGGCCGGTGGGCGTGTGCGTGATGGTGACGTGCGTCTCGACCTTGTTGCGGTGCTGACCACCGGGCCCGCCCGAGCGCCCGCGCCCGACCGTGCACTTCTTGAGGAGATCTTCGTCGGGCAGGCAGGACGGGTGCATGGCTACCTCGCGGGCGTCGGTTCGGCCTGGAGGGAGAGGTCGTCCACCGCGCCCGCGACGAGCCGGCAGTGCGCGAGGCCGGCGATCATGGCGGCGTTGTCCATGCAGAACTCCATCGGGGGCACGCCCAGCGCCAGCCCGTGACGCGACGCGAACGCCGCCAGTTCGGCGCGGAGGCGCGTGTTCGCGCTCACGCCCCCGCCGACCAGCAGCGAGCGCCACGCGGGGGCGCCCGGGGCGTCGAGCGCCCGCTCGAGTTTCAGGATCACCGCGGCGCACGCGGCGCGCTGGAACGACGCCGCGACGCCGGCCTTCTCGGCTTCAGACAGCGCCTCGTGCCCGCGCGCGAACGCGCCGGGGCCCGGCGCGCCGGTGGGCACGCCGCGCACCGCGTAGAGCACGGCGGTCTTGAGCCCGCTGAACGAGAAGTCGAGCGAGCCGGG
>CAYVSR010000376.1:0-3459 GCA_964453125.1 uncultured Phycisphaeraceae bacterium
TGAGATTTGAGATTTGAGATTTGAGATTTGAGATTTGAGATTTGAGATTTGAGATTTGAGATTTGAGATCGGAAGCCAGCGCGTAGGACGCGCCACGCAGGACGCAGGACGCAGGACGAAGCGCGACGGTCGCGGGACAAGCCTCCTGGTTTCGCGGGTCGGGGGATTTCGAGTGAACCATCGAGCGGGCTGGGTCGGACCACGCGTCCCGGGCCGCGTGGCGCGGCCCAAATCTCCCTCTTCTCTGCGCCTCCGTGTCTCTGTGGTGAGGTCTTCCGGCCGATGTAGAATCGACAGCACACCCCACGGAGCCACGCCATGGACTTGTACATCGACACCGCTTCCCTCGACGAGATCAAGCAGGCCGCCGCGCTGGGCGTGCTGGACGGCGTGACGACCAACCCATCGCTGATCGCGAAGGAGAAGGTGCCGTACGCCAAGCGCCTCGCGGAGATCTGCGAGGTGGTCGAGGGGCCGGTGAGCGCCGAGGTGATCTCGACGGACTTCGAGGGGATGATGAAGGAAGGGCGCACGCACGCGAAGATCGCGGACAACATCGTGGTGAAGCTGCCGTGCACGGTGGACGGGCTGAAGGCGTGCAAGGCGTTCACGGACGAGGGAACGAAGACGAACCTGACGCTGTGCTTCCAGCCGCTGCAGGCGCTGATGGTCGCGAAGGCCGGCGCGTTCCTCGTGTCGCCGTTCATCGGGCGCGTCGACGACGTCGGCGAGGACGGGATGGACCTCATCCAGAAGATCCGGCAGATCTACGACAACTACGGCTTCGAGACGAAGCTGCTCGCCGCGTCGATCCGGCACCCCAAGCACCTCGTGGACTGCGCGCTGGCGGGGGCAGACGTGTGCACGGTGCCGTTCAGCGTGATCAAGCAGATGATGAACCACCCGCTGACGGACTCGGGGCTGGAGAAGTTCGTGGCGGATTACAAGAAGGCGTTTGGGGGGTGAGGCGGGCGGCGGTTCACCCCCACCGGCCCACCTTTTTTTTGTGGCGCACGCGCGATTTCGGTTCCTTCGCGGCGCCGGGTGGCTCCAGCTTCATGTGGCGGTCCTCGTCGTCGCGCATGTCGGCGAGCGTGAGGTCGGGGATGGTGCTGAAGGCGATGCCCGTCGGGGCGCCGTGGCGGTCGGATTCCATCGAGCCCAGGTGCAGGCTGTTGCGGCCGTGGCGGAGGTTCGCGCGGTCCATCGCTTTCGAGAGGCGGTCGCGTCGGCGGGTTTCGTCGAAGAGGCGCTCGGTGGCGCTGCCGGTGGAGACCACGTCTTCCAGCGTCACGCCGACGGCGAGCGGGGCGCCGAGGCGCGGGCTCTCGGACCAGATCTTCGCGAGGGTTTCCATGAGCGTGGGCGTGTCGTTGCACTCTGGAAACACGGCGCTGCCGGACCAGCCGCCGCTCTCGCCCACGACGCGCACCCAGACGGTCATGCGCCGGGCCCAGTAGTTCCCGTGGCGGGCGCGTGCGGCGGCCTTGTGCAGCAGGCGCACGGCGACGCCGCGGGCGTCGGCGTCGTTGCGCAGCGCCGGGGGCAGGACGTGCTGGTGGCCGATGGAGCGCACGGGGCGCGGGGGCTCGGGGTAGTCCTCGCCGTGGAGCCAGCGCCAGATGGCTTCGCCCCAGACGTTGCCCCACGCGGCGCGCGCGGACTCCTTCGCCATCGTGCAGATCTGCTCGACGGACGTGACGCCGGCGCTGATCAGGCGCTGCTCCATCCGTGGGCCTACACCCGGCAGGTCGCGCAGGGTGAGTGAGAACAGTTTCTGCGGGAGTTCGTGCTGCTCGAGCATGGTGAGGCCGTCGGGCTTGTGCATGTCCGCCGCGACTTTCGCGAGGTAGCGGCTTGGCGCGACACCGACTGAGCAGCGCATGCGCTCCCCCACTTGTTCCTTGATCGCACGCTTCATGCGTTCGCCCAGTTCGCGGGCGCGCGCGGGCTCGTGCTCGGCGCCGAGCAGGCGGCAGGAGAACTCGTCGATGGAGTGCACGCCGGCGACGGGCAGCACGGTGTCCGCCGCGGCGAGCACGCGGTGGTGGAAGCGCACGTACTCCTGCGGCCTCGAGACCACGACCTGGAGGCCGGGGCACATGCGGCGGGCGTCGCGCACGCCGGTGCCGGTCTTGACGCCGTAGGCCTTGGCCTCGTAACTGGCGGCGAGGCAGGCGGTGCTGTCGGTGTCCACGGCGACGACGGCGACGGGGCGGGCGCGGAGTTCCGGCCGGAGCTGCTGCTCGACGGAGGCGAAGAACGAGTTCATGTCGACGAAGAGGACGCGCAGCATGGGAATATTCCAAACAAAACCCTAGCACGAATTCTGGGCGGATTCCAGCGCGGCTCCGGCGTCCCGCGCTGAGCGAGTTGGACCCGCGTCGGTTGAGAGCGAGCGCTCGTCGGGGGACCCGGGCTCATCGAGCCCCCTCTCCTGTCACGGCGCCCCAAGGGGCGCCGCGACATCCTCGCCCACCAGGGGCGAGGAGAAATCAGCGCGCGGCCGGGGCCGTTCGAGCCATCGGATCCGGCAACTGGCTCACGCGATCCGTTGGACCATTGGTTCGGGCGCATGGCTCCGGCGATCGGCGCCGCGAGGCGGGGCCGTCCGTACACTCCGCCCCATGTCCGTCGCTTCTGCTTCCGATCAAGCCGCGCGCGCCCAGGTTCTCATCGTGGAGGACGAGGCGGAGCACGCCGAGGTGATGGCCGAGGCGCTCAAGAAGCCCGGCCACGTGTGCACGATCGTGCACGACGTGCCCCACGCCCTCGAGGAACTCAAGGGGGGCGCGTTCGACGTTGTCGTGACGGACCTCCGCATGCCGGGGTCGGGCTCCAAGAACGGGGTCGCGCCGGACGGCGCCAACGCGGGGATGCGCATCCTCGAAGAGACCAAGCGCCTCCAGCCCAACGCGGAGACCATCATGGTCACCGCGCACGGCGACGTGCCCACCGCTCGCGCTGCCTTCAAACTCGGCGCGTACGACTTCATCGAGAAGCCGCTCGACCTTGACGTCTTCCGGTCGCTGGTCAACCGTGCCGCGGAGACGGTGCTGCTGCGCCACCAGGCGAGCGACCTGCCGGAACTGGTGCAGCACGAGGGGTTCGAGGGGATCGTCGCGGGCTCCGAGCCCATGCGGCGCATCCTGCAGGCGGTTCGCACGGTTGCGGCGTCCAATCTGCCGACGCTGATCACGGGCGAGTCGGGCACTGGCAAGGAACTGATCGCGCAGGCCGTGCACCGCAACAGCCCGCGCGCCCAGCGCCGCTTCGTGGCGTTCAACTGCGCGGGGCAGAGCGAGAGCCTGCTGGAGGACGCGCTGTTCGGGCACGTTCGCGGCGCCTTCACCGGGGCGGACCGCGAGCGCGAGGGGGTGTTCGAGTACGCCGACAACGGCACGCTCTTTCTCGACGAGATCGGCGACATGCCCCTGCCCATGCAGGCGAAACTGCTGC